>SHZL01000185.1 GCA_009692275.1 Lysobacterales bacterium
ATGGTGTATCCGCCCGGATCTGCCACCAGAAAGGCCCGGATCGGGACGTTCTTGTTGTTGTAAATCTCTTTCAGGAACACGACGCCTTCGGTTGCCTTCAAGCGCTGGTGCCAGGCATCGACGTCCTCAGTGACAATACTCAGCATCACGGCATTGTCTGCCTGCGCCCGATGAAAGCTGGTTTCGCCTTCCTGCACCAGGCCAATGGATGAACCTGGCGTGAGCTGAAAGATTTTCACCCAGTCCGCGTCAAAGGTCTTGGTGAGTCCCAGCGTCCTTTCGTAAAAGGGCACGACTGCGGCAAGGTCCTTGTAATAGAACATGATCGTGTTTTCTTTGATTGCGGGTGGCTGAATAGTGGATTCCTCCGCTGCAAGATTTGAACTCAGAAGTGCAGATAAATACAACAGTGCGGGTAATGGGCAATTCAGCTTGAGGCTCAAAATCAATCTCCCCTGGCGTTACGGCAGGTGGCCGGGTTGATTCCAGCCAAGCCTGTCCCAGCATACTTCGTTCGCGCACGTTTGCACATGCCTGGTCGCGCATCGCGGGAGCCGCCTGATTTGTTAATAACCCGTTGACTATGAGCTATTAATGGGATTTAATGGACACCGGTAGCGTTGCGGCGACGCCTATTAGATAGCGGGAGCACACCGTAGCTGCGCAAGCAGGCGGTGGGAATGCCGGTCAAATCGGGCGATTTTGCAAACCGACCCGAAAAACTACGAAAAATGGCCAATCGGCCTCCAGGAGATAGCACTTCATGCGTAACTTACTGACTCTAATCATGTCGATGACTTTGGTGCCGCTTGCGGCAACGCCCTTACAGGTGCTGGCGCAGGAATCCAGCGGCGCCCTCGAAGAAGTAACGGTGACGGCACAGCGTCGCGAACAGAACCTGCAGGACGTTCCCATCAGTATCACTGCCTTCACCGGCGAGGCACTGGAGCGGTCGAATATTGGCGCCGCTACCCAATACTTGTTGCAGACACCCAATGTGAGCTACACCGAAGACGGCCAGTCCGGTTCGCGTGCTTTGGGTATTGCCATTCGCGGCGTCGGCGGCATGGTATCCGGCGAGAACGGGTTCATTAACACCAACGGCATTTACATCGATGACTTCAGTGTTGTGTCCGTGCCTAACCAGATTGCCAATCCCCAGCTACCTGACATGGAGCGCGTGGAAGTCCTGCGCGGCCCGCAAGGCACCTATTTCGGCCGCAACGCCGTGGGTGGTGCGCTGAACCTGACCACCAAACGCCCCACCGATGAATTCGGCGGCCAGTTTCGTGGCGGGTACGAGACCGCCAACGGCGCAAACGCCACCTGGACCGTGATCGGGATCCTGAATGTGCCTTTATCAGACACGTTCCGCGTGCGCGCCGTGGTCTCCTACGAGGACAATGGTGGCTGGGTGAAAAATATCTGCGCAGCCGGAAAGCCCCAGTCGAACTGTCCCGGTGCTGTAGAAAATGACGTTCAGCCAAACGGCGCCAAAGATTCGGGTGGAGACACCTTTTTTGGACGCTTCAGTACGGCTTGGGACGTCACGGAAAACACCTTTATCAAAACTACCTTCTTCTATACCGATGAACACCAGAGGACGGATGAAAACGTGCCCTCCGGCGTGATGGACCTGGATAGCACTGATACGTTTGGTCTTGGTGTCGCGGAAGATCCAGGCACCGGCTTCTGGCCGGAAGGCAACTATACCAAGTTGTCCCATGATGTTAATGAATTTTCCAATAACAAATCCACGGTGGGCATTTTCAACCTGAGTCATAATTTCAATGAAAACATCGTGCTGAGGTCGATTACCGGCTTTATCGATGCCCATTTGGACCGTCAGTTCGACCAAGATCTGGTTGGCGGCATGAATGCATTGCAACGCAACAACGACTACGACGGAAAATCCTGGAGCTCCGAACTGCGCCTCGAAATGACGGAAGACAAATTTGATTTCATCACCGGTCTGATGTATGCGCATGATGATCAGAAGCAGAAAAATAACGTGGCCGTTTCGAGCGAGGCAACCGCAACCATCAACGGTGTTGGAGTACTTCCCCCTTTCCCCGATGGCCTGGGGTTAGCGCTCAATAGCAAAGAGTTCAAAGTCACCAGCAAAGCGATATTTGCAGACTTTACCTATCATGTAACGGAAGCATTTGACCTGACCGCCGGTGCGCGTTACACCAAGGACGATGTGTACAACTTTGTGCAGTCCTACGGCATTGCCCCGACCTGCTGCTTCCCCGGATCACCCGGCTATCCTGGTGGCCCCGGATATGATTTCTTCCAGAGCTTTGTAAACTTTCCCCGCCCTGTGTCTGATGCCAGAGAGAAATTCAGTGATGTAACGCCGCGATTTGTGGCGAGCTATTACTTCAATGAAAACGTTAACGTTTATGGCACCATATCCAAGGGCTACAAAGCCGGCGGCTCGAGCGTTGGCAACAACACCAACCAGCCTGGCGCCCCGGCATTTGCCATCCCGTTCAAGGAAGAAAACTTGTGGAACTACGAACTCGGTTTCAAATCCGAGCTTCTGGATAACCGCCTGCGCCTGAACGTTTCGATATTTAACCTGCAATGGAGCGATCTGCAGTTTGAAGCATTCCGTTTCTTGACCCCGGGAGATCTGTCATCGAACTTCGAACAGACCATCAATATCGGGAAGGCCGAAGCAACCGGTGGCGAAATTGAACTGATGTGGGCGGCCACTGACCATTTCAGCTTGACCGGTAACCTCGGTTACCTCGACTCCGAAATCACCAGCAACACCGACGCTGTGCTTACCGGTGGTTTCCTGGTTCACCTGCAAGGCCTGGATTTGCCCAAGGCGCCAAAATACACGCTCAGCCTGATTCCTCAGTATGAGTGGCAGGTTGGTGACGGAGACGCTTGGGTGCGCCTGGAATATTTCGCTCGCGGCTCGCAGTATTCGGATGTCGAAGCATTGACCAACCTCCAGACTCGTGGCCCCAACCAACAAGGAGTGGTGCGCGAGATGCCGTATGGTCAGTTCCCGTATAAGGTACCCAGCTTCGAGGTGTTCAACCTGCGCGCGGGCTTCAGCACGGGCGCCTGGGCGTTCAATGCGTACGTGGAGAACCTGTTCGAAGAGCATTACTTCACGGGTACACAGGAGAACTTCGGTGTCTCCGGTATCCGCCTGCGCCCACACCCGCGGATCATTGGCTTTAATGTCAGCTACAGTTTCGGGGGTGCTGAGCCTGCAGCAGCACCGTCATCGCCGCCACCGCCACCGCCACCACCAGCGGCACCGCCGGCAAATCCTGACCTGGATGGCGACGGCGTGCTGAACGAGAAAGACAAATGCCCCAACACGCGTCCGGGTGCAGTAGTTGACATGGACGGCTGTGAAGTGGAAGCCGTTATATCCCTGGAAGGCGTGCATTTCGGCTTTAACGAAGCGACCCTGACCCCGGAAGCCAAAGCCATCCTGGACAAGGCAGCTGGCCTGCTCAAGACCAACGAGCGTGTCGTGGTTGAAGTTGCCGGTCACACCGACAGCGTAGGTTCGGAAGAGTACAACCAGGCTCTGTCTGAGCGCCGCGCCAATTCCGTGAAGGACTACCTGGAAAGCCAGGGCATTACGGCAACACGCCTGAGCGCCCGCGGTTACGGTAAAGCACAGCCGGTAGCGTCCAACGACACGGATGCAGGGCGTGCTCTGAACCGTCGTGTTGAGCTGATTGTGCTCAGCCGGTAGTTTCAATAACAAGCGTCATGAAAAAGCCCCGCTACGCGGGGCTTTTTTTTAGGCCTAACTGCCGTCTTTGCTACGCCCGGCAGCCTCGACCCCTTTGCGGCCGTGGTGCAGCATCTTGACGGTGTTGGCATAGGCGGACTTGGCTTTACCTCTGGCAATACTCCAGGCAATGTCATGGTGTAACTCCAGGTCCAGCTTCAAATGTTCTTCGTTCGTATCTGTCCCGCCGATCTTGAAATGTGCCTTGAGGTAGGTTGCCACAGCGTATTTGAAGTTACTGATGAAGGCATTATGGGATGCGACCAGTATGGCCGTGTGCAACTGGATGTCGGCGTTCAGGCGCTGTTCCAGGTCGTGCGTGAAACGCTGCATGTCATCAAAAGCAGTCAGGATAGCTGCAACATCCTCCCGGGTGGCGCGGGTAGCCGCCAGTTCCGCAGCCTTGGGTTCAATAATGCGGCGGATTTCAAGCAATTCGAGCAGAAACCCCTGGGTGGCTGTTTCCGGATTGGCATGCCATAACAGGACGTCAGGATCCAGCATGTTCCACTCACTCTTGGGACGGATCTTTGTGCCGCTCCTCGGTGCCGTGGAAATCAGCCCTTTGCCGGACAGGACCTTGACGGCTTCGCGTAACGCATTTCTGCCAACGCCGAGGCTGTCGGCCAGGTCCTGCTCTACCGGCAGGGTTGCACCCTCAGCGTACTCGCCTGCTGCAATTCTCTGGCCAACCGTATCTACCACCGACTTGATCTGGCCCCTGACGGAAGGCTTTTTCATATGCTGTCCTTACGTTAGCGCCTGTGGCGCTGCCTGAACACGGTTTCCTGCACGCAAAATGCACACGGGAAAAGTGTAAATCATCCCATGCAGCTTATCTAATTCACCTGTTAGGTGGGATTAAAGTTTTTCAACCAGGGGTCGAAATGTTGTTTTTGGCCATAGCGTGACGGAGCCAAGAGGAACACTTAAATCTTATTTTTCAAATACTTATTGTTTTAGGCGACAGGTTTAGCACTTGGATGTACGGCGCGGTTTGTTACCCCCAAGCAGGGGGTTTTGGCGTGTTTAATCCAGATTGTGCTGGTGAACCCAAAATTTGACAATTAATGGGATTATTGATAATTTGCCTCGACCCAATCGACTACCATTTGATCCTGAGCCGAAAAATCTAACCACGCCGCCAGGGACGCCTTCCAAAGTGCTGACTCCATGAAAAACCTAGCTGCGGAAACCAAGTTTGACAACGACCTGGTAGTCGACTGGTACCGGACGCAGGTAGAGCCAGGTCAGCTGCAGGCGCTCAATCAGCGCAGCGACACAAAGGGGTTCGGCCAGGCAGGTGGGTTCCTTGGCCTGATGATGGTTACCGGCGCCGTGGCGATTTATGTGCAGCAGCGAATGTCCTGGTTGCTGCTGATCCCGGTGCTGTTGCTGCACGGCACCATTTGCGCCTTCATGAGCAATGCCGAGCATGAGCTGGTGCACGGCAGGGTATTCAGGCACCCGGGACTGAATGGGGCGTTCCTCAACCTGTTCGGATTCCTGCGCTGGTTTCCATACGATTATTACTGGGCAAGCCACACGGAACACCATTGTGCCCTGCTACAACCTGCACCGGCTGCACGATGCCATCAAGTATGATTTGCCGACCACCGCCAGTGGACTGGTGGAAACGTGGCGGCATATGATCGAAATCCAGCGTCGACAAGGACGAGGTGACTCCAGCGCAATCAGCATCCACCCCGCTGCCTGCGAGTTCTCCCAACGACAAAATCGGTGTGGATGAGGCTAGCCCTGACCGGCTTTGGGCATGTACGGTCTGTGGATTTGTCTATTCGGAGCGCCTGGGTTTACCCGATGAGGGCATCCTTCCCGGCACTGCATGGGAAGACATTTCCGACGATTGGATTTGCCCGGACTGCGGGACATGCAAAGCTGATTTTCA
>SHZL01000186.1 GCA_009692275.1 Lysobacterales bacterium
ATACCTTCTGATTTCAGACCGGCATTTACAACGACTGCATCGTCGCGAATTTCCATTACTATGCCAGTTACGATAGAGCCTGGTCTCAGATCTCGTGCAATCAGGCTCTGCTCAAATAATTCCTCAAAACTTTCAGTCATGTTGTTGTTTACTCACGAGTGCGCTGCATTTTCAACAGCCACTCACCCAGGGTTGATGGACGCCACACACGCCCGTTGCAAAAACCACTCGCTATGGAGTGGAGCCAAGTTAACTTAACATATCTTTTCTAATTACTTGATGTTTCTCAAGTAACCTAAGTATTTCCTGAAAAACCTCTGCGATGCCCATTTCTGAAGAGTCTATGACATGTGCGTCAGCAGCAGGTCTCAACGGGGAAATAGCCCTCGTGCGATCGCGTTCGTCGCGCTTCTCAATGTCCAGCAAAAGGCGCGAGAGATTAACACTTTCTTCTTTTTCTTTCAACTGCTTATAACGTCTTCGCGCCCTTTCCTGGGCACTGGCGGTAAGAAATATTTTCAATTGGGCATGCGGGAAAACAACAGTTCCCATGTCCCTTCCGTCCGCTACCAGCCCGGGCGCCTGGCGAAAAGCCCTCTGGCGGTCAAGCAGCCCTGATCGCACCATTGGGATCGCCGCCACGCAGGAAGAAAATGCGCTGACCACCTCGGTGCGCAATTTTCCAGTCACGTCCTGCCCATCCATTAGCGTAACAGGCTCATTGCCATGCGGGACAAACTCCACGTCAAGTTCGCGCGCCAGCCTGCCCAGTTGGCGTTCTTCGCTGATTTCGACGTTGTGGTTCATGGCAGACAGGGCAACCAGCCGATACAAGGCGCCGCTGTCGAGATAATTCCACCCAAGATGCTGTGCAAGGCGCAGTGCAATAGTTCCCTTCCCGGACCCCCCGGGTCCATCTATGGTTACAACCGGCACAGGTAAAAGGTCCACTGCGTCACACGGGTGGCGACACCGCTTGTACCTTGACGTTGCCGCCAAGGGCCAGCAGGTGCTCGGCAAATTCAGGATAAGATGTGCTGATCTGGCGTGCGCCTCGCACCAGCACAGGTCCATTGGCCACTTGCCCTAATATCGCAAAACTCATGGCGCAACGATGATCTCCCGCCCCGTCTGCTTCGCCGCCTTGAACCCCGCCCCCGGTAATATCAATTCCATCTTCATACTCTTGCAGTCGCACACCCAGGGCCGTTAGCCCCTGCGCCATGACGGACAGGCGATCACTTTCTTTCACGCGCAATTCCGTGGCGCCGCGAATGCGGGTCGTGCCGGAAGTGACGGCAGCCATGGCCATTATGACAGGCAGTTCATCGATCAGTGATGGCACCCACTCTTCCGGGATGGTAATACCCTCCATGAAGCGACTGTAGCAAACACGGATATCGCCGACGGGCTCTGCACCAAAAACCCGGTGGTTGCCAACCTCAACATCTGCGCCCATGGCCTGCAGAACGCGCAAAATGCCATCCCGCGTGGGATTAAGCCCGACGTTTCGCACCAGTATGTCCGAGCCGGGAACGATAGCCGCTCCGGCCAGAAAAAATGCTGCAGAAGAAATATCTGCCGGCACGTTAACATGCGCGGCAGTCAACTTGCTGCCGCCGGTAACACAACAGGGCTGCTCCAGCTGAACGCCGAAAACCGGCAACATTCGCTCGGTGTGGTCCCGGCTTTTTTGCGGTTCAATCACGCAAGTTCGGCCAGCTGCATAAAGGCCGGACAGCAGCAAGCAGGATTTGATCTGGGCGCTGGCTACGGGCAAATGGTATTCGATGCCGCGCAAACCCGGGTTGCCATCAATGCACAAAGGCGCCGTTCCTCCAGGCGATGTTTCAATACGTGCACCCATGCGAGACAAGGGATCAACAATACGTCGCATTGGGCGCCGACTGAGTGACTCATCACCGATCAACTCGGATTTGAACGGCTGGGCGGACAGCACACCAGCCAGCAGTCGCATGGCAGTTCCCGAGTTCCCCATGTCAAGCGCGCACCCGGGCGCCTTTAGCCCTTTCTCACCAGTACCGCGTACCCGGGTATGGCCGCCTTCCAATTCAATCAAGGCACCCAGTTGGCGGCAGGCATTTGCGGTGGCCGTGACATCTTCAGCAATCAGCAGGCCCTCGATTTGAGATTCACCTCGGGCAAGGCTGGAAAAAATCAGCGCCCTGTGTGAAATGGATTTATCGCCGGGTGGAGTGAGCTCGCCAATTAGCGGAGACTGACTCGGTGTAGTTAGCAGGATCAAGTTAGGAACCTCTGATTAATTCTGGACGAAGTAGCTGGCTGCGCAAAATCTTCAGATTCAAGGCGCGAATCGCGGGTAAAGCTTCCGCATCCTGCTCACGCCCCTTACCTACATCCCTGTCGGCAATAGCTGGCTATTGCCAAGATTTGCAACACAGAAGCTGGATATTTTGGGCGCAAGATACGAGTTCACGAATTGATCAGAGGTTCCTTTGTGCCCTTTCCACTTAGTAAAAATCCACAGCCAGGTTGTTAGCAAAACAGGTGGCGCGGGCAATCAGGGGCTTTTGCCGCTGGAAGCAGGCTGGGGCTCCTCGGGCAACAACGCACGGGGATAGGAGCCCAGGACCCGGAACAACCTGGCAATGCTTTTTAGCTCCTGCAGGGCCGCGGCAACCTTCGGCTCTTCGGCATGACCTTCCACATCAACGAAAAACAGATACTCCCACTTACCCACGCTGGACGGCCGCGATTCTATCCGTGTCATGTTGACTCCATGGGTTTCAAACGGCTGCAGGAGGCGGTACAACAGCCCTGGGCCTTCGTGTCCAGCCATCAGCAGCGTAGTCTTATCTTCCCCCGAAGGCGCAAACAGGCTGCGCCCAATGACCAGGAACCGGGTCGTGTTATCCGCCCGGTCTTCAATGTTCGCAAACAACACCGGTAAACCGTAAATCTCTGCCGCCGAACGCCCTGCAATGGCCGCAGCATCGGGCGCATTACGCACCCGTCGCGCTGCTTCAGCATTGCTGGCCACGTTGATCAGTTCGGCGCGGGGCAAGTGCCCCCGAATCCACGTCTTGCACTGGGACAGGGACTGTTCATGAGAGTATATTCTTTCGATCTGGTCAAGGCCGCGTGCCTGGGTTAGAAGATTCTGGTGCACAAGCAATTCAATTTCACCGCAAATCTTCAGGTCGGAAACCAAAAACATGTCCAGCGTGTGGCTGACAATTCCCTGCGAAGAGTTTTCCACCGGCACTACGCCAAAATCAGCATCGGTACTCTGGACCTGCTCAAAAACGCTGTCGATACTGCTGTAACTCAGGGTGTGCACGGAATGTCCAAAATGACGGTTGACCGCCTGCTGGGTGAAGGTGCCTTCAGGCCCCAGGTAGGCCACTTTCAAAGCCTCCTGCTGGGCCAGGCAAGCGGACATGATCTCGCGAAACAGGCGCACCATTTCCGCGTCGCTGAGCGGACCCTTGTTGCGTCGAATAATGGCGCGCAATACTTCGGCTTCACGCTCGGGCCGGTAGTAGTCAACAGCATGTGAAAACTCGCCCTTGCTTTGGCGTACCTGGAATGCAAGGCGCGCTCGCTCGCTGATCAAGGCCTGAATTTGTTCGTCGAGACTGTCAATCTGTGAACGTACATCACCGAGTTGATTCGAATTTTGGTCTTTTCGCTTTGAAGGCATGGTTTTTCGCGTGAGTTTTGTCCTGGCAAAGCATTGTATATGTAACGTGCGCTCCGCGCCCAAGCATCGCTCAAATTCAGGGCCCGGGGCCGGTGATATCCGAACAGGCGCGACCACTGCCAATTTTTACACTTACCTTTCGCGCCTTTGCACCAGAATAGTTGGCACTTTCCACCTGTAACTCTGCAGACAAATTGAACGGCAGGTCGGATTCACGCGCATTACCAGCGGGGAAGAAAGTGCTGATTTTGTCGAGATCCAATACTTTGGCCAACAGGGAAAGATGAAGCCCTGCCGGCTGTGTCAGCCAATAACAACCCGCGCCTGCAATGTCTTGTCCGGCCCATGCCAGGCCAATTTCGGGAAACTCCAGCTGGTATTCACGAAAGATGAAGCGTGCTTCAGCAACAACGGGCACCGCATCCGGTGACTGCCTGTAACTCGCTTGCAGCCCACCGGTGATCAATTCACCCAGTCTGAATTCAATGTGCGAATGTACGGATTTTGAGTCCTGGGCCCAGTCAGTTTCACCCGAAATTGTCGCCAAAGACTGGTCCCACACCCAGGTTCCAGAAAGTCCGGATACACCGGAATCGCCAAATTCGAGTTTCAGATCCCTGACCTTCAAAGTGGCTGATTCAAGTGCCTGCCCAAGCTGCAGACCGCCCCGAAGCGCAACCCTTGCCATTTCAATGCCTTCGCCTAACCAGCTGCCATCAAGTTCAAGCCGGGCCTCGCGGCCGAGTTCAAGCTCATCGAGTTGGACCTTGTTCAAGGCAACGACGTTGCTTTCATCCCCGAACACCAGGGCGAATTCCTCAATGGTCAGTGACCTTACTTGAGGCACTGAAATTTCTTGCGGGGCGGAAGGCGCAGGGCCTTTGTTAGCAACCATGAGCGCCCCAAGGTCCAGGAACCCTCCGCGCAAGGCCACCGAAGCAATTTGCACTTCACGATGCAGGAACGGCAGCAATTTGATTGCTGCGGAATAGTGCTCGCCCCGTGCCAGAAGACGAACGACTTGCGGGGCTTCCAGTTCAATGCCGGATCCTTCAATTGCTATCCGGGGGAAGAGACTCATCCTGTAATCGCCCGTGAGCCGGACATCGCAGCCAAGGCTGGATGAAAACTCCTTCTCCAGCATGCCTTTCCCTCCTGAGGACGACAGCCATGCAGTGGCCAGGAGGTTCAACACGCCGAAAGCAGCCAGCAAGGCCACCGGCAACAGCCAGAAAATGAGTCGATGTGATTTAATCAAGCGCCGTCTCCGTTAAAACCGCGCTAGCCGCACGGAGGCAAGCAGTCTAAACTGCATGCACGGGAGCAGCAGCGGTAAATTTCATGTCGACCATTGATATTTGCGCGTTTCATCACATGAACAAAAAAGAGGCACAGCAAGCCGCTGATGACCTTGCCAGCGACCTGGCACAAAAATTTGATATTGATTATGGTTGGGACCGTGACGCTATTCATTTCGAGCGCACCGGCGTTTCGGGCAGTATTACCGTGGCAAAAAACGAGATCCGCATCGTGGCCAGGCTGGGGTTCCTGCTGATGATGCTCAAAGGTCGTATTGAAGAGGAAATTCGCCAGTACCTGCAACAGCATTTTGGCTGTACCTTCGACTGAAGATGCTCGCACAAACCCGTTGATTACCAGCCACCCTCAATAACCTCGGGTTCCTGCAGTCCCGCGATTTCTCTGAGCACCTCGTCCCGGCTGCGCCTGAACATTGCCAATGATTCAACGTGTCTGGAGCATGCGAGGTGCCTTGTTTCATTCGCTACTAATGAATTCCCCGCATCAAGCTCGCAAATGCCAATTGCTCCTGGGAAGCTTCCACTTGCCCATCGTTGGCACCCTGCGCTGCTGCTGAGTCTGGAAACATACGAAACGCGCTGTTCATGATTATCTCAGCTATCTTGGGGGCAACCGCGTGTAAAACCTGGGCAAAAATCCCGAGGCGGGTCGCT
>SHZL01000187.1 GCA_009692275.1 Lysobacterales bacterium
CTGCTGCGAACAGTGTTTTCATGTGAATTTTCCCCCGGCTCTACAAGGATTACACACGAACATTTGGCCAGAATCGCCCAGCCAATGCAGACCTGTCATGGCGATGAGGGGTGCGCAGACAAGGCCAGTCTGAGCGGTTCCAGTTGCGCCTCAAACAGTTTCCAGTGCTCCAGCGCGTCCTGGTAAATGGGCTGGCGCACCTGCTCCGAGCTGGCAGTTCGCACTGCGCGGGCGTTTTCGTGCGGGGTGACGCAGGCCTGCTCAAACGGCAGTTCCAGCCAGGCCAGCAACTTGCGGATTTCCTCCTCCGGTTGCTGCACCAATTGCTCATAGTTCACGCGGTAGACTTTGCCGGGCAGCATGCGGTCCCAGTGCGCCATCAGGTCCAGGTAGGCGCGGTAGTACTGGCCGATATGTTCCAGCTTGTAGCTCCACTCATTGCCGGCCTGGAACAATTGCTTGAAGGCGCTGAAGCCAGTGGCCATGGGATCACGCCGCACATCGATAATCCGTGCACGGGGTAATGCCAGGTGGATCAATCCAACGTGCTCGAAATTGTTCGGCATCTTGTCCACAAAGAACGGCGCCGAACGCCGCAGGATGCGGGTGCGCTTGATGTATTCACGGCCCATGTCAAGGCACTCAGAGCGATCCATTTCCGCCAGGGCCAGGGGGTAAGTCGAGCGATTCTTCTTTTGCTGCCGGTAATTGAGTTCCTTGACCAGGCTGGCAAGATGGGCAAGCTCCATCATTCCATCTACCTTGCTGTGGCTGGTCAGGATGTGCTCAACGAGGGTTGATCCGGCACGTGGCAGCCCAACCACGAAGATGGGCGATGCATCATCAAACCCAGATCCTTCCAGGTCCTCAAACACATCGGACGTGGTGGAGCTTTTCACCGACGAAATATAATTCGCATACTGCACCGGTGAAAACACCGAGCGGGTAGCCTGCGCCTTGTTGCCCCTGAGGTAATAGGCAAACGCCTCCTCCACTGCTCCCCTGCCCTCCAGTGCCCCTCTGCGCTCCAGTGCATTGGCCAGAGCAAAGCTGAAGTACACCTCGTCTTCTGAATTTCTGGGCGCACGCTCGACCGAGCGGCGCATCGCTTCCACCTGTCCGGCAGTAAACGTAAAAGTCTTCAAATCCGCCAGCAAATACCATGGCTGGCCATTGTCCGGGTCGCAATCAATGGCCCGGTGCAGAGATGCAATACACTCAAGCTGCAGGCCCACAATGCGCTGCAATGCACCCAGCCTGGCCCAAACAGTGGATTGAGCCGGATTTTCCTTGAGCACAGCCTCAACCAGGCGCAATGCAGCTTCATACTGTCCACTGCGCTCCAGCAAAGATGCCTTCAGTAGCCGATAGGACTGGCTGGCAGGATCCAATGACAACAGCCGGTCAACGTGCAGCAATGCCTCTTCGTAACGTTGCCGGCGCGACAGGAGATTGACGTAGTCCAGACGCGCCGCCTGGTGCCCTGGCGCGTACTTCAGTGTTGCTTCCAATAACTCCAGGGCTTCGGTGAGTGCGCCTTTTTGCACTGCAATAGTGGACTGGGCGTAAAGCGCGCGAGCATCCTGTGGCTGTCGTTTCAGGTACATGCGAATGACGATGTCCGCCAGGCCCAGCTTGTCCCCGGTAATCAGGCTCAGGGCGCGCTCGAGCATGGGGTCTGTATCCGGGCCGGCAGGGCATTGCGCATAGGCATGCACTGCGGTTTCCTCGTCGCCCAACTGCGCCGCGATGTCGCCGAGGAACTTCCAGCTGTTGAGCAGACGTGGATCAATTTCAGTGGCGCGGCGAAATGCCTTGAGTGCTTCCCGGCGCCGCGCTGCCAGCCGCAGGCTCAAACCCAATTCCTGGTAGGCAGCGGCAAAGTCCGGCGCTGCGCTGAGTATGGCCTGCTGGGTCTGCATGGCCTGCTCCAATTGACCCACCTTGCGCTGGCACATGCCCAGCAGGTGCCGGGCCATAAGGTTTTCCGGCTGCTCGCGCAATAGGCCATTCAGCAGTTCAGTGGCTTTAACCAGCTGTCCTTGCTGAATCAGGTCCGTGACCTGGTTGATCGTCCGCTCGTGCGAAGGCTGGCTTGCTTGTTCTGGGACGATGGAGTTCATAACGAAGGCCGGGAATTTAAAAGGTTAGTTTATTTCAACGTTGGTGGCTAAATTGTACCCTGAATGCACCCCACAAGAGCCCCATGCTTGGCTATACTCAGGAAACAATTTCCCTGCACGGAGAATTTCGCATGAAGTACTCAACACCCTGGTTGATCGGCATGATGGCTGCTGTTGCACTGACCCCCATGACCGGTTGGACTGCCAGCCCATCTTCAGGGTGTACTGCGACTTCCGGCCTGTTGACCGCCAGCGGAACGTACACCATGTCCTACGGCGGGCTTAACCGCACGTTCCGGCTGCATGTTCCAACAGGTTACAGCCCAACCGTTCCCAAGCGCCTGGTGACGATTTATCACGGCTGGGGCGGTAATGAAAGCGAGTTTATCGGCAACAGCGCGGTTACGTCCCTGGCCAATACCCGCGGCTATATCCTGGTTGCACCCCGGGGGATTGGCTCTGGCGCTCCTGACAACAAGAATAATTCCTGGAGCTTCAAGGGATCCACCACCGGGCTGGACGGTGACGGTGGAGCCGGCATTCTGGGTGCCACCTGTGACTACACCAAACAGACGGACTACTCCTACCCATCCTGCTCAGCAATCAAGCAGAACAAGTGCTCCTGGACGCAGTGCCAGCAGGACGACGTTGCATTTGCGGTTGCCCTCGTGCACTACATCGAAAGCAAGATGTGTGTCGATGCGAACAATGTCTTTGCAACCGGCGGCTCAAACGGTGGCATGTTCAGCTGGGAGTTGGGGCAAAACCCGGTAAGCGCCCCGACCTTCAGAGCCATTGCCCCGTTGATTGGATTGCCCCACCGCGCATACCTTGCCGGACCGGGAAAAGCTGTTGAGATGCCCGCAATGGTGATCACCGGCACGACGGACAAAACCGTTCCTCCGGGCGCGTGGGATAACCCCACGTACACAACTACCACCGATGGCGACTTTTACTACTACACGGGAGCCACGGCCATCACCAAAAGTTGGGCCGCTGCGCATGGCTGCAATACGGTGGCTAATGCCGTGTCGTTTGATGAAGGCAGCACCAAGACCGATTGCCGGACTTACTGTTCCGCCACTGCCCCTGCATGGCCCAAGGTGCTCGATTGCCGCGCAAAAATGGGCCACACCTATAACCTGTCCTGGTCGTGGAAAATCATCCTCGACTTTTTTGACAAACAAACAATCTAGAGCCCGATCCAAACGAATTACAACTGTGATTCGACCGGCAGCAGTCCGATAAGCCCAACACTGAACCTCTGCCAGGTAGTGGTGTTGGGCTCTTTCGCATAGCGTATTTCCTCGCCCTGATTGTGTTCTATCCACACCAGGCGCTGCCCTGCTTCCGGCCTGGCCGGGTTCTTCGGTTCGAGCACCACCGAGTAGCAGGCATTCCCGAGCATTTTTTCGAAGTTAAGTTCGAGTTGCTGCGCCAGCGGCGGGCTGTCGATGAGCAAGCCGATTTCGGTATTGATATCCACCGAGCGGGGATCAAGATTCATCGAACCGATGAACACCCGCTGCCGGTCAAAAATAAACGTCTTGGCGTGCAGGCTGGCAGCGGATGAACCCGTGAAGGAAAAGTTTCCGGCATCTTCTGCATCGATATTCAGGCTGGGCATCATCTCGAACAACTCTACCCCGCCTTCGAGCAGTTCGCGGCGGTACTTTTTGTACCCGGCATGCACTGCGCCCACATCGGTAGAGGCCAGCGAATTGGTCACGATGCGAACCCGCACGCCGCGTTGCACCGCCGCGACCAGCCTACTGGTGCCCGCCTCGCCAGGCACAAAATACGGGGAGATGATGAACAGATCGGACTGGGCCTTGCCCAGCATGTTGCCCAGTTGCTGCAGCAATTTTTCCGAACTGGTCCCGCCCCCGGATTTTTCCGGCAGGTCATACAGGACGGCAATGTTTCCCCAATAGAAATTAAGCTCGTGATCTTTCAGCTCCAGAGTAAAGGACGTTGAACGCATCGCTGCATAATACGGACCGCAGTTTTCACGCACATAATCGTCCAGTTTCTCGCGGGCCCGGGCATACTCTTCAGGGCTTGCATGCTCTTTATGAAACGCGCTGATTGGAATCGAAGCCGGACTGTTCCAGAACACATCAAAACTATCGGTGACCTCGCCGGCCACCGGGCCCACCACGAACGCGTCCATGTCAACGAAATTGGTCAGCTCGTTCAAACCGAAGTACTCGTTGCCAACATTCCTTCCACCCAGTACCGAGAGTGTATTGTCAGCAGTCATGGACTTGTCGTGCATGCGGTGGTTCAGGCGTCGCGGATCCGCAAGCAACCCCATTTTCCTTGAACCACGCAAGGCAATGGGATTGAACAGCGACACGCTGAGGTTGGGATGCGAGTCGAGCAACAGGAAGGCCTCATCGTCAGCCGCGCCTACGCCAATATCGTCAAGCAGCAGGCGCACGCGCACGCCGCGATCGGCCGCATCAAGCAACTCCTTGATCAGTAACTTGCCTGACTCATCGGCATGCCAGATGTAGTACTGCACATCGAGCGACTTTTCGGCCGTCCGAGCCAGCACCACCCGGGCGGCCAGAGCCTCCATCCCCTGGTTCAGTGGGTAGGCGCCGCTTTGACCGGGATGGGCGGCAAGCTCCTCGTCGAAAGCCAACGCCAGCTTCGCCTCGCTGGCATCGAGCTTCCAGCTGGGCTTGCGCACGTAGTTTTCCGGCAGGCTCGCACAACTGGCCAGCAGCACGCACACGAAAACGGCTAGCGTTGGTAATAAGCGACTATGGTTACTCAAAACGTCAGGTCCGACAAACAGAAGTTTGCCAGTCTGCCCGATAGCCAGCCCCGGCTGCAAGCAATCAGCCCCTGTCTTCAAGACCGGCGCGCTGCGATCACGCTGCAGTTGCCAGCCGGTCGAGTTTCTTCCGAAATGAGCCGGCCCACCCGGCCAGCGGATCCATCTTGAGCGCCTGGTTATACAGGCTCTCTGCTTGCGCAAGGTGCCCCCGGTTGACCGCCGTTTGCAGATGCCTGGCAAGGCGCGAAGCACCCACCACGCCACCGTCTTGTTTCATGTTTTTGAGCAGTTCTGAAATATTAGCCTCGCGGGCAAACTCTGCAGCGGGTCCGGATAGTGATCCGATGAATTCGCGTTGTACCCTTGTATTGAATAGCGGACGTGCGCGGGTCAATTTCGGCACCCCGTAGTTCAGGCCTTCTCCTCTCAGGCGCACCAGCGCAGCCATTAAAATACGGCTTCGTTCCTGGTCTTCCTGGCAGGTTGTGAAAGCGAGTTCGGCGAGTCGTCCTGTTTGTTGCACCAGCAGTTTCCTGGCTTCTTTCGCAGTTCGAGGACACCAGGCCAGTGAGGCCATCGAGGGCAAAAAGCGTTTATGCTCAATGGCGCCTTCTACCCGCCGCAGTTCACCGTTCAGGGCTGCCATTGCCATCCAGTACACGTCAGATTCGCAGTCCCGCAGATAGCCATTGGGCAACA
>SHZL01000188.1 GCA_009692275.1 Lysobacterales bacterium
ACCCTTATTATTGTTGCCTGGTTTGCAGCTACCCAGGACCTGGCGCCCGGGTCCGTGTTGTTACTGGCAATTACTGCCGGTCTGTACAGCGGGCTGGCGGTTAATACCGCCCACGAAATGGGCCACAAAAAAACCCGCACCGAACAGATACTGGCCCGGTTTGCGCTGGCTGTTCCGGCCTATGGACACTTTTGCGTCGAGCACAATCGCGGCCACCACCGGCACGTGGCAACCCCGGACGACCCGGCCAGTGCGCGCATGGGCGAGTCGATTTATCATTTTGCCCTGCGGGAAATCCCCGGCGGATTCAGCCGAGGCTGGAACAACGAGGCGGAGCGCCTGGAGCGCGAAGGCACCAGCCGCTGGAGCATGCAGAATGAAATCCTGCAATCCTATGCCATCAGTGTTGTGCTGCAAGGCACCTTGCTTGCTGCCCTGGGCTGGATCATGCTGCCCTTCCTGGCCATACACAATGTCTGTGCCTGGTTCCAGCTGACCAGCGCCAACTATATTGAACACTATGGCCTGTTGCGCGCCAGCAATCCGGATGGCAGTTTCGAGCGCTGCCAGCCGCAGCATTCGTGGAACGCCAACTACGTGTTCAGCAATGTCGTGCTGTTCCACCTGGAGCGCCACTCCGACCACCACGCCAATTCTTCACGGCGCTACCAGAGCCTGCGCAATTTCGCCGGCATTCCGCAACTGCCCAATGGCTACTTTGGCATGTACCTGCTGGCTTACCTGCCCTGGCTGTGGTACCGGGTAATGGATCAACGCCTGCTGGCGCTACCGCATGTTCGCGGAGATCTCACGAAGGCCAATATCCAACCGGCAAAGCGGGCAGATATTTTGGCCCGGTTCGGGGACGAGCGAGGAGATCATTCGAAACCGTTTTTGTAAGCCGTGTCCTGGACCTCTGCGAGGTTTACAAACGTGTTGCGTGCTATCGCGCCAAGCAGGCTGGTTTGACCATCGGGCCAGCGCACTTCGACTTCAAACGGCCCCTGCCAGGTTCCTATGCCGAAGTGTGCCTCGGTGAGGTTGGATGAAACGTAGTTCCCGTCGATACTCATCTGGCGCATCAATTGGGTCGGCCCGGTATCGGCCGGATTGGTCGAGCGCAGGATGACCCGCGCGCCTATGGCATGAGGATTCTTGCCAACTCCCGTGAGGGTTACGGTAACGAATCCCGCGCTGGTACTCAGGGTGTTCCGAAAGAGCTTGAACGATCCGCGGAAGTTGGATATCGCGATGTCCACATCACCATCCCTGTCGTAATCCACGCAACTGATTCCCAGGCCCTCGCCGCGATCGTCGAGGCCTATTTCCGCCGCACGATTGGTAAACGTGCCGTTGCCGTTAGAAATAAAAGCCACTGCGGGGGTGTTGCTGAACAGCCCGCTTGGGGGATTAAAGGGGTTGCCATCCCAATAACGCCCATTGACGTGAACGATGTCCAGGTTGCGGTCATTGTCCAGGTCTGCGGCACATGCGCCCCACCCCCAATGCCCACTCTCCATTCCTATGGAGCCAAAGGTAACTGCTTCCTGCACGACATCAGTGAAGGTGGCATCGCCCTTGCCTTTATACAGGCGGTTGCCGTCGAGGGCGGTACGGATCTGGGAAACGAACCAGTCAAAATGGCCGTCATTATCAAAATCACCCACGGCCGAGCCCATCCCGGCTACCACCTGGTTGGTTCCCTGCCGCTCGAACTGAGCTTTGACCGTAAGGTCGCTAAAAGTGCCATCGCCATCGTTGCGCAACACACGGCTTCCACCCGCATCCGATGCAATCAGCAAATCGGGCCGCCCGTCTTCATTGATATCCACAAAGTTGGGTGAAAAAGTCTGGTCCTTGCTCAAGCTACCAGATGGAAGGCCGTCGTAGATGGCAGTAATTTCAGCGGGAATGCTGACATCGATAAACGTTGCGCCATCATTGCGCCACAGGTGTTGGGTAGAATCCCCCGGGTTCGCAATTGCAGCCGGGCCAAACGGACTCATGGAATGGGCGAAGAAAACGTCCAGATCGCCATCGCCATCGTAGTCCGCCATGGTGCCGACATAATTGTTGGGCGACAGGGCTGTGCTATAGCTAGCGAAAACGCTGCTGAATACATCCGTAAACGTGGTCTCCCCCAGCCCGTCAGGACCGTTGTTGCGGTACAGCTTCGGCATCACTCCCAGCAAGCCGCCCACAAAGAGATCGAGATCTCCGTCGCCATCGTAGTCGGCAAACATGGCGCCGGCACGCATTTCACCGCTGATGGCCACACCGGCAATAGCGGCCTTGTTGGTAAATTTGCCATCACCATTATTGCGAAACAATCGTGCAGTACCGCCACTTCCGCCCAGGGCAAAAAGGTCCGGCAACCCATCGCCATCGTAATCACCGGCAGCAACGCCTGCGTCATCCCAGAAAGTCGATACTTCCGCCCTGGCCACCATGCGCGGCACCAGGTTTATGTCAGCATCGGTGGCATTGAGGAAACCTTGCGTGGTGAAAATGGCCTGGGACGAGCTGTTAAGGAAATACACGCCCGAGGTTGCTGTGACGTCCACAAATTGCCCTGGCTGTGTAGCTAGTGAAGGCTGGCTGAAAAATGCCGCGACCAATAGCCAGGGACCCAGCGTGTTGGCAGGGCACTTCCGGCAAAATTTGCTTTCGTTTTCCATCTGCTCGGGCAATCTCAATGGCTCTGGTCAATTCTATCTGAATTCGGTGGGAAAATTGGTCGCTCGCGTGGCTCTGGCCATGCCATTGTCATGCCTTGACGCAGATACAATAGCCAGTGGATGATGCACATTGGTCGCAATGTCTGCCTTGCCCTTACACTAAGCTGCAGATTCACCGCGCCCAGGGAGTTCAAACCATGTCGCACACGCTGATCGTCCTCCCGGATGACACGGCCAAGCCGATCGTCGACGCGATCGACGCCACCGCGCACGCGTTGAACATCCGGATGTTCCTCTTCACCGATCCCACGTTGCTCGATGTGGTGATCGCCGCCCATAAGCGCGGTGTCAAGGTGCGGGTGATGCTCAACCCTGCCCGGCGCAGCGGCGAGTCTGAGAACGACGAGGCGCGCAAGCTACTCACAGGCGCCGGTATCGAGGTGCGCGACAGCAACCCGGCGTTCGACCTGACACATCAGAAGTCGATGGTAGTCGACAACAAGATCGGTTTTGTCGAGTCGCTGAACTGGGAACCGAAGGGCCTTACGCAGACCCGCGATTATGCCATCGTGACGACCCGTGGCCACGAGGTGGCCGAGATGGTGGCCTGCTTCGACGCCGACTGGGAACACAAGGAGTTCAAGCCGAGACCGGGCTCGCCGCTGATCTGGTGTCCCAACGACGGCCGCCAGCGCATCGCCGCGTTCATTGATGCGACCGAGCACACGCTGTGGCTGCAGAACGAGCGCTACCAGGATCAGGTGATCATCGAACGTCTCGTGCGCGCCGCGCGGCGCGGCGTGAAGGTGCACATCCTGGCCAAGCCGCCGCACTCGCTCAAGCCCGACAAGCTGATCGAAGGCGTCGGCGGACTGCGCATCCTGCAGGACGTGGGCGTCAAGGTGCACACGCTCAAGCACCTTGAGCTGCACGCGAAGATGCTGCTCGCCGACAGCAAGCGCGCCATCATCGGCTCGATCAACCTTGCGCCCGGCAGTTTCGACTCCCGGCGAGAGCTCGCGATCGAGACCGACGACCCCGGAGCCGTGCAACGGCTGCAGAAGATCGTCGAGCACGATTGGTCGAAGTCGCACCTTCTTGACTTGAGCGCCGCCGCTTTGCTGGCCGACCTGAAGAAGCGCGAAGGGCTGGACCCGGAGAAACTCGTGCTGTACAAGGACATCGAGCACTGGGGCTATCACCACAATGGCCCCCACGCCAAGAACCAAGACAAGCACGGCGACAAAAGTCATCACCAGCACAAAGGGAAGCACGGCGCTGACAAGGCGTGATTCGCTCGCCCGACGCGAGTCCATGTAACATAGGGCAGGTTTCGAACCTTAAGCCAATGAGCGTAAGATGAATGCTGTGGAAATCAACCACGTATTGCAATCTTGCGCCGCAGAGGAAATTGCCATGGTGAAAAACACGCACAACAATCAACGCGGGGCTTCAACCCTGGGCACGGTCATTTTGCTTGCTGTCCTGGGGTACGGGGTGTTCCTCGGGCTGCAGTATATTCCGCAAAAAATCGAAGACATGTCCATCGATTCCGTTTTTGACAGCATTGAAGCCATTCAGCAACAAAACCCTGCCGGCAGCGCACAGGGCGTTGAGGCCACGTTGAACAGGTTGCTCAATACCAACGATCTCGAGTATCTGCGCAGCAACTTCAAGGTCTACCAGGACGGCCACGGCATAAACGTCACGTTCAGCCGCGAATGGAAGCTCAATTTGATCTATACAGAGCAAGCGATGAAATACGAGAAGACCCTGTCCCTGAAATAGGCCAGGCAGATGACCCCTGCTGCACTCGATTACCAGGCAACGCCAGCGGTGCAAGAGGTCATAGACCGCCTGGGCCGCACAGAAGACATCAGGTTCTCACCGAGCCGCAAAAAACTCGCTTTCTCCGCTTTCGAAGACGGCCGGATTGTCGTGCTCGAGATTGCCGTCACGCCCTCCCCGTCGGGGCCGCGGATATTTCTCAGCGATTACGTGATGTTCTCATCCAAGAATATCGAACACCCCCACGGCATGGCCTTTATCGACGAGGACACGCTGGTTGTTGCCAACCGCACTCAATTTGTTTCCATTTTCCGAATACCGCCCGCAGGGGGTGTTGAGAAAGAGTTTGTTATCAAGCCGCTGCGGATCATCTGGAGGAATCGCTTTCGCCGGCTGGATTCACCCGGTTCCGTGGACGTGTACCCGATTGGCAAGGATAGTTATCGCCTGGTGATCTGCGATAACTATGCGCATGTTGTCACGTCAGCGCTGTTGAACAACAAACACAACTTCCGGGTAAGCAGGCACAAGGTGCTGCTAGCCAAATCGCTGGAAATCCCCGACGGTGTCTGTGTCAGTAAAGACAAAAGGTGGATTGCAGTCAGCAATCATGTGCCGGGAACCGTATTTATCTATGCCAACGAATCTGACCTCGGTCCCGAGTCTGACCCGGTAGCTACCTTGCTCGGGATGGACTGCCCACATGGCATCCGGTTTGTCGAACAGGATCAAAACATTATCGTAGCCGATTCGGCTACCCACTTCGTGCACGTTTACGCCAATGCCGGAAAAGACTGGAGCGGCGACTATCAGCCACACCGTGTAATCCGGGTAATGGACGATCACACGTTTCAGCTCGGGCGGTATAACGTGGAGGAAGGCGGCACCAAAGGTATCGATGTCGACCCGGATTCAGGGCTGCTCGCAATGACATGCGAACACCAGCCACTGACGTTTTACTCCCTTGACGCTTTCCTGAACCAGGAAACCTACACTTTGAATGAGGCGATCCGCTCCAGTGGCTCTTTGCCAATCACCGGCACCATGGCATCGTCTGCAGGATAGCCCGTTACGATAAGCATGTACGGACGTTCATCGACAGGGCGCCCCAGCAACTCGTTGAGAAACTTCATCGGGCTGG
>SHZL01000189.1 GCA_009692275.1 Lysobacterales bacterium
AGACCCGCCAGTATTCCGCCGATCTGGATGGGGGTAGCTCTGCCGGTCATAATCAGCTGCATCACCTCACGCATTTCATCTGCGCTCAGGTCAATGCGATCAACGATGTTACTGATGGCCTGTTTGATTTCCATGCGACCCGCTCTAATTCATATCCGGCTGGCGTTCCGGGCTGGCCGCGATGAAGGCGGGGAGTGTGCACAGGTGACGGTCAATCGCCACCAGCGCAGGAAAGGCTTCGACACTGACCTTGAAACGCCTCGCGTTGTACATTTGTGGAACCAGCAAGAGATCAGCCAGTGAAACCGCATCGGCATAGAGGTAACGCCGGCTGCTGGAACGTTGCACTGCCCATGCTTCCATGGCACGAAATCCTACCTGGATCCAATGCGCGTACCAGCCCTGGACGGCGTTTTCACCTTGGCCAAGCTCCTGCTTGAGGTAGTTGGTTACGCGCAGATTGTTCAGTGGGTGGATGTCACTGGCTATGGCCTGGGCCATGGCCGTAACATGTGCGCGGTCCACGGGATCCTGCGGCAGCAAGCGCGGCTCCGTCACGACACTGTCCAGGTATTCGATGATGGCCAGTGATTGGGTGAACAACACGCCACGGTGTTCCAGCGCCGGAACCAGGCCTTGCGGATTGGCCGCAAGATAGTCCGCTTTCCGGTGCTGGCCCTGCGCCAGGTGCTTGGACACAAGTTCGTAGTCGATATGTTTCAGGTGCAGCGCAATACGCACGCGGTAAGCCGCCGAACTGCGCCAGAATGAATACAGTTTCATAAGTGCCTACTCAATCCTGAAGGCCACTGTAGCAATGCCTTCTACCGCGCCTTGCAGCAGGTCGCCACGTTGCACAGGACCGACTCCGGATGGCGTGCCGGTGAAAATCAGGTCACCCGGCAACAGGCAATACAAGGTCGAAAGCTCGGCAATGATTTCGCTGATGTTCCAGATCATCGCCTGGGTGTTCCCCTGCTGGCGTAGCTCACCATTGACCTTGAGCCAAATGGCTCCGCGTTCGGGCCAGCCTGTTTGCTGGACGGGATGAATGGCGCTGACCGGTGCCGATTGGTCAAATCCCTTGGAGGTGTCCCAGGGCCGGCCCCTGTCCTTGGCGATTTTCTGCAGGTCCCGCCGCGTCAGGTCCACCCCGACGGCGAAGCCAAACACATGGGTTGCAGCGTTCGCCACCGCAATGTTGCTGCCGCCGCGGCCCAGGGCAACGACCAGTTCAATCTCGTGCTGCAGGTCCGTGGTGCGTGATGGGTAGGCGACCGCCGTTGGCACCGCCGCGGTGCCATCCGCCAAAAGATAAGCATCGGCGGGCTTGGAGAAAAAAAAGGGTGGCTCACGCTGTGGGTCTGAGCCCATTTCGCGCGCATGGTCGGCGTAATTTTGGCCGACGCAATAAATACGGTGAATGGGGAAATGCCCACCGCTCCCATGAATGACCGCGCTGGGCCTGGCTGCTGGTGGAAAGGCATAGGTCACTTGGTTCATGGCCTGTCTCAATAATACTTGCTGATGGATTGCAGGAAGTTCCTCAATAAATCATGCCCGCAACGGGTGAGGATGGATTCGGGATGGAACTGCACACCCTGGACAGGATATGTTTTGTGTCTCAGGCCCATGATTTCGTGGCCACCCTGGTATTCGGTCCAGGCCATGACCAAAAGGCTTTCCGGGATCGAAGCATTTTCCACCACCAATGAATGATAGCGGGTGGCTTCAAAAGGCTGGGGCAGGCCTTTGAAAACACCCTGGCTGCGGTGGTAAATCATGGAGGTCTTGCCGTGCATGATGCGGTCGGCCCGCACCACCTTGCCGCCAAATGCCTGGCCTATGCACTGATGCCCCAGGCACACGCCAAGGATGGGCGTGACCATTCCGAGTGTTTTCACTATCTCGAGGCTGATGCCGGCTTCATTGGGGGTACACGGCCCGGGGGAAATCACGATACCTTCAGGCTTCATCTCCCGTATCTGGTTGACCGTTACGGCGTCATTACGCAGCGTGACAACCTCGGCACCCAGTTCACCCAGGTACTGCACCAGGTTATAGGTGAAGGAGTCGTAGTTATCGATCATTAGTATCATGTGGTGCTTGTCTCTCTAACAATCCGAACGGGGCAATTGCGGCAAAGTGTACTTGAAATGCATTGCAAAAACCGCGCGCTTCTTCAATGGGCGAAGGCTGTCAATGCGCCTGCATCGCCTGCATCAGCGCGACGAATTTCAAGGAGTTCAGGGGCCTTGCACTTAGCCATCCGCTTTCGTTTTACCGGTACACCTCGTCATGGCTGCCGACATCCAGCAGCATGATTTCCTTGTCGGATACGACCACGGTCAGTGTGATTCGATAGCTGTCGGTAATGCTGATGGCCTGAACGCCTTTGAACTTGCCGCCCAGTTGTTGGTAGGCCAGATTGGGGGCAAAGGGATCTTGCTTTAAATCGTCGATGGTTTGTGCAAAGCGTTCCGTTAATTCGGGATGCTTCTTCAAGAATTTACGTGCACGACGCAGGAAACGCTGCGTCGCAACAATCGTGAACACTAATCCACATCCTCGAGCTCAAGCGCGTCCATGAGCTCCTGCGCTGACGCAAAACGGCGCACTCTCCCCGCCTTGACGTCTTCCAGTGATGCCAGCACCCGTGCGATGTAGGCCTCTTCGTGCGCCTCCATCAATTCCTGGTAGCGCACTTGCGAGAGCACCACGTACTGGGGCTGATTGTTTTTGATGATGTGCACATCCCCCGTTGCAAGCAGATCATCCACGGCGGCAATGCCGCGCCGCTTGATCTCCTGGGCAGGTATGGTTTTCATGGGTTCACTCCTATCTGTACTTTAATAGATACACATTTAGGTACTTGTTATGATACCTAATTACGTACTTTCAATCAAGAAACCAAACCAAGCCTTACTAAGGGGGACGGATGACCTGGAAAGGAGGAGTCATCATTTACAAACCCGCAGACGCACTGTTGACCGCAGCAATCAAGGCCTTGCCCTTGTTGAGGGTCTCCTGCCATTCTTTCTGCGGGTCTGAGTCGGCAACGATGCCCGCCCCGGCCTGGACATGCAACTTGCCGCCGCGGATAACCGCCGTGCGAATGGCAATGGCCAGGTCCGTGTCATCCTGCCAACTGATATAGCCCACCGCGCCGGCATACACGTTACGCCGCACCGGTTCCAGCTCGTTGATGATTTCCATGGCGCGGATCTTGGGTGCTCCCGACAGGGTCCCGGCCGGGAACGCCGCACGAATGGCATCCACTGCGGTCTTGCCTTCGGCCAGCTCACCTTCTACCTGCGAGACGATGTGCATGACATGGGAATAGCGCTCAATCACCATGGTATCGGTCAGCTTCACCGTGCCGATGCGCGCCACCTGGCCCACGTCGTTACGGCCAAGATCAATCAGCATCAGGTGCTCGGCCCGCTCTTTCGGATCGCTCAGTAATTCTTCTTCCAGCAAACGATCTTCCTCCGGCGTCGCGCCACGATGCCGCGTTCCGGCAATAGGGCGCAGCGTGACCCGCCGCTGTTGCACGCGCACCAGCACTTCGGGCGAGGAACCCACCACCTGGGTGTCGCCAAGATCAATGAAAAACATGTAGGGGGACGGGTTGATCTCGCGCAGCACGCGGTAAACATCCAGCGGACGCGCATCAAAAGGAACACTCATGCGCTGCGACAATACCACCTGGAAAATGTCTCCGGACAGGATGTATTCCTTGCTCTTTTCCACTGCGCGGATGAAGTCCTCGCGTTCAAAGCCCAGCTTGAAGTCTTCTTCATGAATCGGCGCACACGGGAGGGCCTCACCGTAACCGGGGCCCCCGCCGCGCAATGTGCGGGTCAATTGGTCCAGCCTGTTCTGCGCTTTATTCCATGCATCCGGCACGTGGGGGTCGACATTGATCACGAGATAAAGCCGGCCGGCAAGGTTGTCAAATACCGCCACTTCCTCGGATTGCAACAGCACCATGTCCGGGGTGCCCAGCTCATCCGGTTTTGTTGCATCGGCCACACGAGGTTCGAAATGCTGCACCATTTCGTAACCGAAATAGCCGACCAGGCCGCCAGTGAAAACCGGCAGGCCATCCAGGCGGGGCGAACGAAACTCCTTTTGCAATGCGGAAATGTAGGCCAGCGGATCGGAAATGGTTTCTTGCTTGACACCTTTACCATTCTCAAACACGGTGAGCGTGCTACCCGTCAAAGAATAGCGACGCTGGCAGGGCAGACCAATAATGGAAAACCGGCCCCAGGTTTCGCCCCCCTCCACAGATTCAAACAGGTAGGAGTCTGCGCGGTCAGCCAGCTTGAGATAAACAGACAAGGGGGTATCGAGATCCGCCAGTACCGAGCGGAATACGGGTATGCGGTTATACCCTTGCGCTTTCAGTTGTTCAAAAACATCCCTGTTCACTGGCTATACCTGGCGATTAAGTTGCGATTTCCCGGAGGGCTGCGTTCTGTTCTGGCAAGGCTGAACCCAATCACCCATTGCCGTCAAGCCACCCGTGTCATTTTGGGACGGGCAGGTGCATGGTGAACTCAACACCCTGGCCCTGTGGCAGGTTTTGTGCGTTGACGCTGCCGCCATGCGCCTCGGCCACGAGCCGGACGATATAGAGACCGAGGCCCAGATGCGGGCTGGCGCCACGTTTCTCGCGCACTGAAACCAGCGAATCAAACAGCCTGTCCTGGAACTCATCCGGTAACCGGGAGCCGCTGTTGCGCACCGACAAGCGCACTTCCTCACCCACCCGTTCCAGGCCTATGCACACATCATCTGTGGCGGTGGTCAGGCTGATGGCATTGTCGACCAGTTTATCCAGTGCCTGGGCCAGCAATTCCGGAGCACAGAGTAAACTCAGTGCTTGCGGACCCATCCTGGTCTGGACCTGTCGGCCCGGATGGGCAGCGTTGTAGCCCCGGGCGCAGCGGCTGACCAGTTCCGCCAGGTCCGCCTGCTCCCATTCGGCCAGCCGTATCGAGGCTTCCAGGCGACTGGATTCGCTCATGGCACGGACGATGGCTGCCTGCCGGTCCACGCCCTCTTGTGCGCGTTGCAGGAACTGTTGTGCCGCCGCCCCCAGCGGCTGGCTGGACAGGTTTTCCAGCGAGGAGCGGGTGATTGCCAGAGGAGTCTTGAGCTCGTGCGATAACTTGCCCGCCAGAGTCTGCAGGTACTGCTTGTAATCCGCCACGGCGCGCAACAGTTTCTCGTTGTTGCGCGCCAGTTCGCCCAGTTCATCCCTGTCCCTGGTCAACGGGACGGTGCCCAAAGCAACCGGGGTCGCAGCCACGCCATCGTGCATGGCCTCGCGGACCGCGCCGCTCAGGCGCCGCACCCGTTGCGACAGACGCGTGGCAAAAACCCACAGACCACCTGCCAGTCCAAACGTGATGGCAAGGGTAGTAATCAACAGCCGCCCCAAGGCCCGGTTGGTGACCAGCAACAAGCCGTTCGAGGCCGACTGTAAGACAATGGCGCCACGAACTTTGCCCTCGACAGTCACCGGCACGGCTACGGTGTTGTGCACCACGGCGGTGTCCGGGTCCCGGGCCCAGGCAGCGCCCTC
>SHZL01000190.1 GCA_009692275.1 Lysobacterales bacterium
CATAACGGTAGATACTCTGCAGTTGAGTGATGTAGCGATTGAACGAGGATGGTGCCAGTGATTCACCGGATGAAGTGCACTGCCCTCCCCTTGTAGGCTTCAACTTCCCACGCTTTGCCAGCGATACCAGGGCGGTATCCACTTCATCGGGCGTTATATTGGCAATATCTCTACTGCCAAATACGCCATACCAGTACTGCAACCGGCTAAGTGTTGCTGCATCCCACTCTCGGGACGCGACCATTCCATCGATAACCATCGAAAGTGTAGTCATGTTGCTGTTCTCCGTTATGCAAACGTTCAAAACTCTCTTGAAACGTTGTGATGACGCGTAACGTAGACACTGCTTTGTTTGGAGCGGGAAACGAGGCTCGAACTCGCGACCTCAACCTTGGCAAGGTTGCGCTCTACCAACTGAGCTATTCCCGCAGTGAGGGAGCGTATTTTAAGTGAATACCCCCCGGTGTCAACTCCGCAGTGAATTTGCCCACTGTGCAATTCGGACTTTCGATCTGGGCCTGAGGGTGGCACAATAGCCGTCCCGAATCCCAGGCTGGAGAATATGGCGAAAGAAGATGTAATAGAAATGGACGGCAAAGTACTTGAAACGCTGCCCAATACGATGTTCCGCGTTGAGCTGGACAACGGTCACTTAGTCACTGCACATATTTCCGGCCGCATGCGCAAGCACTATATCCGTATCCTCACGGGCGACAAGGTCAAAGTGGAGTTGACCCCCTACGACCTGACCAAAGGCAGAATCACCTACCGTACCAAGTAAGCAACCAGCCCCGGCTTATTCAGTCGCTGCAGGCAACTCCCCGGTACTCGCCAGCTTTGCAAATACCTTGATTTGCAACTTGTCGCCTTTACCACGCGGCGCATTGACCCGTACTTCACCACCTTCAGTCAGATCTCCAAATAACAGGTCATCTGCCAGCGGGCGCTTGATTTGCTCCTGGATAACACGGCGCATGGGACGCGCACCCATTTTCGGGTCAAAGCCTTTTTCAGCCAGCCATTCGCGCGCGGTGCGGGTCACCGAAATCGACACATTTTTCAGTGCCAGTTGCTCTTCCAGTTCAAGCACGAACTTGTCTACTACCTTGAGGATGATGGACGGGTCCAGTGCACGGAAACCGATGATGGCATCAAGGCGGTTGCGGAACTCTGGCGCAAAGGTCTTGCGAATGACTTCCATTGCATCCGTGGAGTGGTCCTGCTCGGTGAACCCAATGGAGCGCCGCGCGCTGAGCTGCGCACCGGCATTGGTGGTCATCACCAGAATGACGTTGCGGAAATCCGCTTCACGGCCGCTGGCGTCGGTGAGCTTGCCATGATCCATAACCTGCAGCAGGATGTTGAAAATATCCGGATGGGCTTTTTCCACTTCGTCCAGCAGCAGCACGGCATGGGGGTTTCGGGTCACGGCCTCGGTGAGTAGCCCGCCACGATCAAAGCCCACGTATCCGGGGGGCGCACCCACCAGTCGTGAAACGGAGTGCGATTCCATGTATTCCGACATATCAAAGCGAATCAATTCTATGCCCATGGTCAGGGCAAGCTGCCGGGTTACTTCGGTCTTGCCCACCCCGGTCGGTCCGGCAAAGAGGAAAGAGCCAATGGGTTTGCCCTCTTCGCCCAGTCCGGAGCGGGCCATCTTAATGGCGGCCGTCAATGCGCCGATGGCCTCATCCTGGCCAAACACCACCAGCTTGAGGTCGCGATCGAGATTCCGCAGTGCATCGCGGTCGGTGCGCGATACCTGCTTGGCAGGAATCCGCGCAATATGCGCAATGATTTGCTCGATATCGTGTTCGTCGATAATTACCTTGCGCTCGCTTTCCGGCAGGGTCCTCTGCCGGGCGCCCGCTTCGTCGATGACATCGATCGCCTTGTCCGGCAGATGGCGGTCATTGATGTGACGCGCGGATAATTCCGCTGCCGCGACCAGGGCCTTGTCGGTGTACTGCACATGGTGATGGTCTTCAAAGCGACTCTTGAGTCCGCGCAAAATCTCCACGGTTTCGGATTCGGTGGGTTCGCCAATATCAATTTTCTGGAAACGCCGCGCGAGGGCACGGTCTTTTTCAAACACGCTGCGAAATTCCTGGAAGGTGGTCGAGCCAATGCAGCGCAACTCACCGGAGGCCAGCACGGGCTTGATGAGATTGGATGCATCCATCACCCCGCCGGAAGCAGCGCCGGCGCCTATGATGGTGTGTATTTCATCGATAAACAGTATGGAGCCAGGTTGCTCCAGCAACTCCGCCACTACCGCTTTGAGGCGTTTTTCAAAATCACCGCGGTACTTGGTTCCCGCCAGCAGCGAGCCCAGGTCCAGTGCATAGATCGTGGCACCGGCCAGGATATCCGGTACTTCGTTGCGCACGATGCGCAGCGCCAGACCCTCGGCCATGGCGGTTTTACCTACCCCTGCTTCGCCCACGAACAAGGGGTTGTTCTTGCGCCTGCGGCACAGTACCTGGATGGTGCGCTCGATTTCGCTGGCCCGGCCGATCAGGGGATCAATGCGATCCTCCAATGCGCGCTGGTTCAGGTTGGAGGCAAAGCGCGCCAGGGCGCCATCCCGCTTTTCCGCGTGCTCATCCTGTGCGTCCAGGATCTCCGGGCCCTTGGCGGCTGACTGCTCGCCATCCACGCGGCTGAGTCCGTGTGAGAGGTAGTTGACTACGTCCAGCCGGGTAACATCGTGCCGGTGCAACAGGTAACTGGCATAGGCATCTTTCTCACTGAATATGGCCACGAGGACATTGGCTCCGAGAACCTCATCCTTGCCGGCGGACTGCACATGATAGAGGGCACGTTGCAGCACACGCTGGAAGCCGATGGTGGGTTGCGTATCGCGGGTATCCCCTTCTTTCAGCAAGGGCACGGTATCTTCCAGGACCTTGCGTATTTCCTTTTCAAGCGCAATCGTGTCGGCGCCGCAGGCGCTCAGTATTCCCAGCGCCGAGGCATTGTCGAGCAGGGCGAGCAGCATGTGCTCAACCGTGAGGAATTCATGGCGTTGTTCGCGCGCTTCCTGGTACGCCTGGCTTATGGACAGTTCCAGTTCTTTGCTGAACATCAGGCCTTCTCCATCGTGCACTTAAGGGGATGCTCGTTTTGACGCGAGAATTCGTTGACCTGTACCACCTTGGTTTCTGCAATCTCATAAGTGAACACACCGCAGACACCTTTACCGCGAGTATGCACGTGTAACATCACTTGTGTGGCACGGTCATGGTTCATATTGAAGAACAGGCGCAGGATCTCGATGACGAAATCCATGGGCGTGTAGTCGTCATTTAAGAGAATGACCCGGTACATCGGCGGAAGTTCGACTTCCGGCCGTGCTTCCTCAAGCTCCGTGCCCTGTCCTTTCCTGTATTCCAGTTCCTGTGCCATGAGCAGATTTTAACTTAGCCGGGGGGGCGAGTCGATGAATTACATGCAAAGAGACGGGGACAGAGCAAGGTGCCAGAGTATTTATCCTGGCACCTTGCTCTGACCCCCTTTCTGTTTTCCGGAATGGCCCCATCTCTAGTCACATGGCTAAGCGTAGCAACAAACATCCAGCCGCATTAACCATGGTTGCCATGTCGGGCGGCGTTGATTCATCCGTAGCTGCGTTGTGCCTCAGGCAGCAGGGCCGGGACATCGCGGGCCTGTTCATGAAAAACTGGGAGGAAGACGACAGATTCGGCACCTGCCCGGCCGAGGAAGACGCAAGCGATGCGCTCGCCGTGGCCGAACACATGGGCATAGCCCTGCACCGGAGGAATTTCTCTGCTGAGTACTGGGACTTCGTGTTTGAAGAATTCCTCGCGGAATACCGGGCCGGCCGCACGCCCAACCCCGATATCCTGTGCAATCGGGAAATCAAGTTCAAGACCTTCCTTGAGCACGCGCACGACCTGGGGGCTGAGCGCATCGCTACCGGGCATTACGCACGCATCGATGAATCCGATGGCGAGTATCGCTTGCTCCGGGGCAAGGACGGCAACAAAGATCAGAGTTATTTTCTCTACACGCTGGGCCAGGAGCAACTGGCCCGTACCGAGTTTCCCGTGGGGGAACTGCATAAGCCTGCAGTTCGGCAGATGGCCCGGGCTTCCGGCCTCCCCGTACACGCCAAGAAGGATAGCACCGGCATCTGTTTTATCGGTGAGCGGAACTTCCGGCAATTCCTGAGCAGCTACATAGCTGCCGAACCGGGCGAAATTCGCACCGCAGAAGGCAGGGCCATTGGCGAACACCACGGCCTCATGTTGCACACCCTGGGCCAGAGGCAGGGGTTGGGCATAGGCGGCGTGCAGGGCTGCGCAGACGCGCCCTGGTATGTGTTGCACAAGGATATGCAAGAAAACGTGCTGTATGCCGGGCAGGACCACGACCATCCCTGGTTGATGTCCAGGCGCTTGCTAGCCAGCCAGTTGAGCTGGGTTTCGGGCCAACCCCCTGCCCCCGGGAGCCGCCTGCATGCGCAAGTGCGTTATCGCCAAAATGAGCAGGCCTGCGTTGTCAGCGAGCTGAGCCCGGGTCGCCTGGTGCTTGAATTTGAGCAGCCGCAGCGTGCGGTAGCGCCGGGCCAGTCGGTCGTGATCTACCACGACACGGTCTGCCTTGGCGGCGGTATCATCGATGCATCAAACGCTCCGCCAGACCAGGGGATGGAGCCGTCAGGTTTAGTGGAATCGGGATTTTTCAGAAGCGAGGCGGAATCATCATGAAAGAACGCACGCTGGCACTGGCTGGTGTCATGCAGGCTACGGAACTGGTGCGCCAGGCCGCCTGGCACGGAACCTGGTCCGGGTTTGCCGCGACCGCAAGCCTTAATTCGCTGTTCCGGCTGGAAGCTGAGTCCGTGGACTTTGTATACGGCGGCAAGAAGAACCTGCGCCTGGGCCTGGAAACCCTGATCGCCGCCCTGCAGGGTGAATCGCGCTATACCGAGGTGTTGCGCTATGCCATTGGCCTGTTCCAGATTGAACGGCGCTTTGTGCGCTCTGACCGCCTGCAGGAAACGATAGGCAAACGCCTGGAGCAAATTGCCGGCACCGGCGCGGACCTCGAGGAACATGAGCGGCAGGATCACCAGGCCGAAGAAATAGCCGCGCTCTACGCCGAAACCATCAGCCAGTTGTCACCGCGCATCGTGGTCAATGGCAAGCCGCAGTTCCTCAAAGTGGAGCGCACCGTCAACTGGGTACGCACCCTGCTGCTGGCCGGATTACGCTCGGCCGTGCTGTGGGACCAGTTGGGTGGTGGCCGGCTGGAGCTGATGTTTGGCCGGAAAAAAATCCTTGAGGAAGCCACAGCATTGCTGCTGGGCGACCTGCCCCGGCATGACCAGGCCTGATCACCGGCTGCTCGAAAAAACTTCGTTTTTTTGACTGTCCTGTGCCGCAAGGATCGGTGATAATTGCGCGCTGATTTGGTAATTTTCCTTTGTACCTGAACAAGATTGGAGAAAGTAATGGGTGACTCGTTTTCTACAGCCGATGTGCTGCGTGTCA
>SHZL01000191.1 GCA_009692275.1 Lysobacterales bacterium
CATCTATGCTCGCAAGGGCCAAGGTGAAAAAATCAAGACCATGATGAAAGCGCGGCATCCTGAGGCCTTGCATGTGGCTACAGATCGGCACTTCATCAACCCATTTGGCGGGGTGGATCGGCGCCGTCGTCGCAGGCAGCAAGAAAACGCCTTCGAATAACAAGCAGATCAAAGGAAAAGAGATATGGTAGCTGCGGTCGGAATTCTCGTACTGGTCATTGGAACCCTCCTTTTCCACTTTCTAAGTCCCTGGTGGCTGACACCCCTCGCGGCGGATTGGCAGTCACTTGATGACACGCTGATAATCACTTTCTGGATTACCGGGGTTGTTTTCGTCGTCCTCAACGGTTTCCTCATCTGGGTCGTCATTAAGTATCGTCATCGCCCGGGGCTCAAGGCGCATTACGAGCCGGAGAGTCACAAGCTGGAATGGTGGTTGACGGTCATTACCACCGTTGGAGTGATAGGCATGCTGGCCCCCGGCTTGTGGGCATGGCATAGCATCGTCACGGTTCCGGAAGACGCCAGGGAAGTGGAGGTTGTGGGTCAGCAATGGAACTGGAGCTTCCGTTTCCCGGGTGAAGACGGCGTACTGGGACAGGTGGGCATAGAAGAAATGAACCCTGCAAACTCTTTGGGGCTAAAGGCTGATGACCCGGCCGGCCAGGATGATGTGTTGGTTGTGAGTGGTGAATTGCACTTGCCTTTGGGCATCCCATACAAATTCGTCCTGCGCTCCAAGGACGTGTTGCATAACTTTACCGTGCCGGAATTCCGCGTGAAAATGGACCTGGTGCCGGGTATGACCCCATATGTCTGGGCGAAGCCAACGGTAGCCGGGCGATACGACATCTTGTGCCAGGAATTATGCGGCATAGGTCACTTCGCCATGCGCGGTTCGGTGGTGGTGGAAGAAGAAGCTGCGTTTGACCGGTGGCTTGACGCTTACCCGACGTTTGCTGAAGTACAGGAAATGGCAGCGCCAAATGTGGCAATGGGGCAAGCCCAGTTTGCCGTGTGCAGCGCGTGCCACGGGGCCCAGGGCGAAGGCAATGTGCTGCTCAACGCGCCCAAGCTTGCCGGCCAGGCCGAGTGGTATGTGCAGCGCCAATTGAAGAATTTCAAACACGGCTTAAGAGGTGCTGAACCGAGCGATGCTTTTGGCATGCAAATGGCGCCTATGGCTGCCACCCTGGCGGATGATGCCGCGATAGCCAATGTTGCTGCTTATGTTGCGTCCTTGCCGGACTTCCTCCCGCCAGCAACAGTTCAAGGGGATTCAAAGCGGGGCCAGGACTTCTATGTCACCTGCCAGGCTTGTCATGGCGCTGCGGGGCAGGGTATCTGGTCGATGAGTGCCCCGCGGTTGAGCAGGTTGAATGACTGGTACCTCGTGCGGCAGTTGCAAAACTACAAGCAGGGTATCCGTGGGGCCCATCCATCTGACCTTCATGGCAAACAAATGAGGCTGGTCAGCGGGGTATTGCGCGATGACCAGTCCATCAACGACACGGTGGCATATATCAACCAGTTGTGATTCACGGCTGGCGGTCTTGATTGATGCCAAATACACAGTGAAGAATTGCGGCCCGCATCGGGCGTTAAGAACAGGAGCGTAGTCTGATGGCATATGTTGCAATCGCGGACCGGGACCATGAGCAACACTTGCATGATCCCCAGTCATTCGTCACCAAGTACATCTGGAGCCAGGATCATAAAATCATTGCCATCCAGTATTCCCTGACGGCAATTTCGGTTGGCCTCGTGGCCCTGGTGCTCAGCCTAAGTATGCGCTTGCAGCTTGGGTTCCCGGACACCTTTTCGTTCATAACGCCGGGCGAGTATTACCAGGCCATCACCATGCATGGCATGATCATGGTGATTTACCTGCTCACTGCCTTGCTGCTGGGTGGCTTTGGCAATTACCTGATTCCGTTGATGTGTGGCGCGCGGGACATGGTGTTTCCCTACATGAACATGTTGAGTTACTGGGTTTACCTGCTCTCGGTGTTCGTGCTCCTCTCCAGTTTCTTCATTTCCGGTGGACCGACGGGCGCCGGGTGGACGCTCTATCCGCCCCAGTCGGTGATGCCGGGCACTCCCGGTGTGGGTGGCGGCATCGTGCTGATGCTTATATCACTGGTGTTGTTTATCGTGGCCTTCACCATGGGTGGTCTTAACTATGTGACCACAGTGCTGCAGGCCAGGTGTCGCGGCATGACCATGATGCGCATGCCGCTGGCGGTCTGGGGGATTTTTACTGCCACAGTGCTCGGTTTGCTGGCTTTTCCCGCCCTGCTGGTTTCCGGCATCATGTTGTTGCTGGATGCGCTGGCCGGCACCAGTTTCTTTGCTCCGGCCATGCTTTCCATGGGTGAAGAATCCCGGCACGCCGGGGGAAGCCCGATACTATTCCAGCACTTATTCTGGTTTTTCGGCCATCCTGAGGTGTATATCGTCGCCTTGCCCGCTTTTGGCGTGATCTCAGACCTGGTGGCTGTGCATGCCCGCAAGAATATTTTTGGGTACCGCATGATGGTATGGGCCATCCTTTCCATCGGCGTAATCTCCTTCGTGGTATGGGCCCACCACATGTACGTCAGTGGCATGAACCCGTATTTTGGTTTCTTTTTTGCAACGACGACATTGATCATCGCCATTCCCACAGCATTGAAGGTGTACAACTGGGTGCTGACCCTGTGGCGCGGCAACATCCACCTTACCGTGCCCATGCTGTTTGTGATTGGCTTTATTTTCACTTTTATCAATGGCGGCATCACTGGCCTGTTCCTGGGTAACGTGGCCGTCGACATGCCGCTGTCCGATTCTTATTTCATTGTTGGGCATTTCCACATGGTGATGGGCGTATCGCCGATCCTGGTGATTTTTGGTTCGATCTACCACTGGTATCCCAAGATGACCGGTCGCATGCTGGATGACCGGCTTGGCCGGATTCATTTCTGGTGCACCCTGTTCGGTACCTATGCCATTTACCTGCCGATGCATTACCTCGGAATACTGGGCCTGCCACGCCGCTACTACGCCTTGGGGGATACCTCCTTCATCCCGGACTCTGCGCAAGCCATGAACGCAGGGATTTCTATAGCGGCCCTGTTTGTTGCCCTGTCGCAGATGATATTCCTGTTCAACCTGGCCTGGAGTCGCAAGCACGGCAAGCCTGCCGGAGGGAACCCCTGGAACGCCACGACACTTGAATGGCAGACTCCGCAGACTCCGCCAGTGCACGGCAATTGGGGCAAGGATTTGCCGGTAGTCTATCGCTGGGCTTACGACTACAGCGTTCCGGGAGCAGCGCAGGACTTCATCCCGCAAACCATGGCGCCGGAAGATGTTCCCAGGGACGTTGGCAGTACCTACGACGGCCGTGAGGGTGCGCACGCTTGAAAGTCCTGCAAAGACTATTGGCAAAGCCCTGGGAGCATGCCGGGGAGATGGAAGGGATTCACGGCGGCAATGTCGCCGGAAGACCACCCGGCCGGACTGGTTTGTATGTCTTTCTCGGCGTTGTTACGAGCCTCTTCCTGTTGTTCAGTATTTCGCACCAGATGCGCTCGACCTACCCGGACTGGACTTCGATTGCAGAGCCCGGAATTCTCTGGTTCAACACCGGCATCCTGCTGTTGGCCAGCATATCCCTGCAATTGGCCAGCAATGCTGCGCTGTCCGGATCGCCCCGGCCGGTCAGGAATGAACTGCTGGCGGCCAGTGTATTCAGCGTGTTGTTTCTCGGCGGGCAGGTTTATGCCTGGAAGCTGATGCTGGACGCAGGTCTGTATGCCGCAGGAAACCCGGCTAACGCATACTTCTACATGTTCACGGCAGTCCATGCTGCCCACCTCCTCGGAGGCCTGTGGTTCCTGTTCAAGGCATTGGGAACGGCATATGCCGAACCGCATGACACAGCCCTGCCAGGTCGCATTGGCCTGTGTGCCACCTACTGGCATTTTCTGCTGCTGGTGTGGGCGTTGTTGTTTTACCTGCTGCTGAGCAGCTGAACAAAAAAAACATATGAGGGAACAGGCATGACACACGAAGCAATGGCAGGATCAATGACTGCAATTCCGGCCGGAAATCTGGGCGTGGTTACGGATGTTTCGAGTGATAAACAGACCTTCCAGGTGCCCTGGGGCAAGGCCATGATGTGGATTTTCCTGCTCAGCGATACCTTCATCTTTTCCTGCTTCCTGATCAGTTACATGACCGTGCGTATCAGCACCACGGTTCCCTGGCCGAACCCGAGCGAAGTATTTGCCCTGTCATTCGGCGGTGAACCCATACCGCTGATCCTGATTGCCATCATGACCTTCGTGCTCATCACCTCCAGCGGCACCATGGCGCTGGCAGTGAATTTCGGCTACCGCAAGAACAAGAAAGTCACGGTAATGCTGATGTTGGCAACGGCTTTGCTGGGCGCAACGTTTGTGAGCATGCAGGCGTTCGAATGGACCAAGCTGATCATGGAAGAGGGCGTCCGGCCCTGGGGTAACCCCATGGGAGCGGCACAGTTTGGTGCGTCCTTCTTCATGATTACCGGTTTTCACGGCATGCATGTGACCGCCGGGGTGATCTACCTGAGCATCATTGCCTACCGGGTTGGGTCTGGTTTTTACGACCGGAAAAAGGGTGGAAATTACGAAACCGTCGAGATTGCCGGCCTGTATTGGCATTTCGTTGACCTGGTGTGGGTATTCATCTTTGCGTTTTTCTATTTGTGGTGACGCGGCTGGCATGCTTATGAACAACGATTATTCAAGCGGAGTAATTTGAAATGGCTCAATCAGAAGGCCACCAACAACATCCACTCGGTATTTATTTCTGGGTATGGGGCTTGCTGTTCGTACTCAGCGGGTTTTCCTACGGGGTTGACTATTTTCAGCTGGAAGGCATGCTGCGCTGGTCGCTTATCCTGCTGTTCATGTTTCTCAAAGCCGGATTCATCGTTGCCGTCTTCATGCATATGGCCTGGGAACGACTCGCGCTGATCTATGCCATCCTGGTGCCACCTTTGTGCCTCACGGTCTTTATTGGCCTGATGGCCATTGAAGGTGATTACACCTTCCTGGCCCGGCTGGCTGCCTTCGGGCCCGCAGCGGAAATCATCGCTCCGCACCAATAGCCCCTGCCAGAAGGTATTGCCCGATGTTCGAACCGGAAATGCTGACGACCATTGCGGTTTTCAGCGCGGTAATCGTGTTCGTTGTAACCTTCCACTACGAAGTCCTGTCCTTCCTCACGACCATGATGCCGCGTATGCGCATGAAGCACCGGCGACGTATTGTGGTTGGTGACTTTGGTGCGCTGGTGGCCCACATGGTGGAAGTGTGGGTTTTTGCAGTAGCCTACTATGTGCAGCCTGATGCAAAAACCTGGGGCCACCTGGAGGGAGGTTTTGATGGCACTCTGGCGGCTTGCGCCTATTTCTCATTCACCGTCTACACGACCTTGGGATTCGGTGATATTCAGCCCTTTGGCGATAT
>SHZL01000004.1 GCA_009692275.1 Lysobacterales bacterium
AACGGCGCTACCTTTCCTTGTTTCTCTCGCAGCACTACAAACCCGAGGTCATTTGGACCCATGAGTTTCAACAGCACCCCAATACCGCCCTTGAAACTATTGGCATGACGTATGTTTCCGACGATCCGGTATTAGACCGTGACTACTTTTCGGGACTGCTGGAGAGTTCCCCTCAGCGTGATGAGTCTGGCCTGATCCGGTTTCGCGGTGCACGTGGAGAGACCATCGAAATCTACAGCCGCGACCGCCTGGCGGAAAGGTATGGAAGCAATACGCCCGCGATCTGCAACAAACTGGCGGGATATCCGGTTGGCATACAAATTACAGTCAGGTCACTTGCGCGTTTACAGTCCATCCTGGCGAATAACGAGGTGAGTTATGCGGTTTTAGACAATGGGGTGCTCGTTGGTCCGATAGAATCTCACGGGGTAGTGATCGAGTTTATTGAGCCAGCGATCAGATCTGTAAGGTAAGCGCTGCTCTCACAGGAAGTCAGTTTATGAGCGTTAAAGCAGAATCCAGAACCTCACCCGAGGACATGTTTGTATCAAAACAGCCCATTGATTTCAGTGGCTCCACGGAGTTTTTTGACGACCAGGTCAAGGCGGAGGCGTTGGCGCTGGCGCGGAATGCCACTCACAAAACGTTCCCCGCTCTGGGTGAATCCCGCTACTCCCACGCACGGGTATTCAACGCCCATCGTTACAGCATTCGTACCTATGTCCCGGAAGAAGAAGGTTCAGGCTATTGGGACCTATTTCGGCTGTCTGAAAAGATGGTGGTCATGGTCGGAGACTGCAGCTACCAGAAGCCAAAGTGGCTTGGCGTCCCGGATGAAGGCTATTTCAAGATCCGTCTACTTTGGTCAGGCAGCCTGCGAGCGGCTGATGGGAAGAGCTTGCTCGCCAGCCCGGGAGCAATGTTGGCTCTTTATCCACGTGGAACAAACTCCGGCTATTTTGTGGCCGAAGGCGTCCCGTGCAAGGTGGTTATCCTGCACTGCGCGATTTCCATGCTTTCCGAAGAGCTGGGAATTGATATGGATCCCAAGACCGCCAACATGCCCTTCAGCCTGCTCGCGCGGGGCGACTCGGCAGATCCCCACCTTCAGGAACTCGACCTGACCCCGCGCCTGGTCAACGCCATGTCCGACATCCTGGACTCACGCGACCTGTATACGGCCAATCTGAGGGACTGGTTTGTGGAAGCCCGCGCCAAAGAAATCCTGGCGGCAGTCATGCAAAGCCTGGTGCAAGAGCCAGAACTCGCAGTGGCAGCCAACCGGATCACACGGCGTGACCGCCACCGTATCCTGGAGGCGCAGGAAATCGTTAAGGCCAGCTTGTCTGACTTGCCAACTATTTCAAGTTTGTCACGCATGATCGGCATGAACCAGACCAAGCTCAAGGCCGGCTTCAAGGAAATCGTCGGCTGCACCATTGGCGAATTCATCAAGCAGCAACAAATGGAATCCGCAGCCCGCTTGCTTCAGTCCACAGAGCTGGCAATCTCCGAAATCAGCTATGCGGTGGGTTACGGTCATCCGGCCAACTTCAGCCAGGCCTTCAAGCATTTCTACGGCTGTTTGCCAAAAAGTGTCCGCAACCGCGCCCATTTGGGCGCACACGCGAAGAGAAGCTAAGGATTATCGAGGGGAAAGGAATGCGTGCAGCAGTCATTTATGAGCATGGCGACCGGGACCGCACCATCGTGGAGGAGTCTTTCCCGGACCCGGTTGCGCAGCCCGGTTGGGTGGTGCTTAAAGTCCATGCAACTTCACTGAACTTTCACGACATCTTCACCCGGCGCGGAATGCCGGGAATCACCATCCCCATGCCGGTGATCATCGGTTCGGATATTTCCGGTGAAATACACGAAATTGGTCCCGGCGTCGAAGGCTGGGCTATCGGCGACCGGGTACTGGTGGACCCACTGCCTTGCGCCGGCACCGAGTGGAAGTTCATCGGCGAGCAGTTTCACGGTGGCCGCGCCGAATATTGTGCAGCGCATGCCGACCAACTGATCCACCTGCCCGATTCGGTCAGCTATGAAGACGCGGCCTGTTTGCCGCTGGCCTACGCCACTGCCTATCGCATGCTCTTGACGCGCGGGCAGCTAAAGGCAGGCGAAAAGGTTCTTATCCTGGGCGCTAGCGGAGGAGTCGGCACGTGTTGCGTTTTGCTGGCCAAGGAAGAAGGCGCGGAAGTCATTGCCTGCGCGTCCTCCCCGGAGAAAGCGGAACGCCTCAAAGCCATTGGCGCAGATCACGTCATTGACTACAAGCAAGTCAATTTCCGCGAGGCGGTGCATGAACTGGTCGGAAAGCCTCGCGTAACCGGCTCAGGGGGTGTTGATCTCGCCGTGAACTACACCGGCGGCAAGACCTGGAAAGACACCCTGCGCTGTATTCGGCTCGGCGGGCGCATGGTTACTTGCGGCGCCACTGCTGGTTTCGAGGAAGAGGTCGATGTGCGTTACGTGTGGACCTTCGAGCATTCCATCATAGGCTCGGACGGCTGGAAGCGCGGTGAGTTGTGCGCCTTGCTGGACATGGTTGCCGATGGCAGGCTCAAGCCCATCATCGACCGGGTGCTACCACTGGATGAAATCCACGAGGCCGAGCGCCTGCTCGAAGACCGCGAAGTGTTCGGCAAAGTGGTAGTCACACCATGAGCGGCGACAGCAAAGCCAAGGCTGACTTCAGCACCATCGAAGGCATCCAGGCCAGCATCGATTCCAGCCCGTTCAATGCATTTTGCCGCCTGAAAGTCAAACAGGTCGACCCGGCAGGAAAGAAGATGGTGATGCACATGCCGGCGCAGATGGACATGGAACGATTGGCCAATTCGGGGCAGTGGCACGGCGGCCCCATCGCATGCTTGATTGATACGGCCGGTTGCTATGCCAGCATGATGGTACTGGGCCATGGTGTGCCGACCATCAACTTCCAGGTCGATTACCTCAGACCAGCCATCGATACCGACCTGGTAGCGGTGGCCACGGTGCGCAAAGCCGGCCGCTCCGTCACGGTCGCTGATGTCGATGTGCTCGATGTGAACGGCAAGCTGGTCGCCATTGGCCGTTGCACCTACGGTTCTGCTTCCGGATGAATGGGCCCATCATCAATCTTGGCGACGTTCTCAACGCCAGGCGCCACTCCGAAGACATTGCCATTATCGATGTTTCCGCTGACGGGCAGGAGCGCAGCTTCTCATGCCTTGCCATCGATACCGGTGCGCGCGCAGTGGGTGCAGAACTGCAAGCCCGTGGGATTCGCCAAGGCACCCCTGTTGGCATCCTGGCGGACAACTCCGTTGAGTACTTGATGGCCTACCTTGGCATCATGCAGGCGGGATGCGTGTGCGTGCCGATCAATACCAAACTGCCGCCCGACGTGATCGATTTCATCTGCCGTGACGCCTCTATCGAATGGGCTTTTTCCGACCGCCAGGGTGGAACCGTGGTAGACGAACGAATCGAAATTATCGGTCTGGAAGACAAACTGGCTGACCCCGGTGGCTTCAGGGAGGCCGAAGTTGACCCTGAAGATACCGCCCTGGTGCTGTATACCTCAGGCTCAACCGGCCGGCCCAAGGGCGTGGTGCTGTCCCACCGCAGCCAGTTGGCCATGGTGCAGAACGTCACCTCCGGGAAGGACAAGGCGTTGTTCCATGGCCAAACCGGTATCGTCTCCGCGCCGATGTTTCACATGAATGCGCTGGTCTTCCTGGAGTCATTCCTGCTCGGTGGCGGTTGCGTGGTGCTGATGGCCAAATTTAACGCTGTCCGCATTGCTGCATTGATCAAGAAATATCGCGTCAATGTCATCACCGGCGTACCCACCATGATTACGCTGCTGCACGATGCCTGGCCCCAGCTCGAAGAACCGGATCTTTCATCCATTACCACGGTATACATCGGCTCTGCACCGGTCACCGAGGCGATAGTCCGGCAGGCAAAAAAAATGATGCCCGGTGCCGGCGTCATCAATTCCTACGGCACCACCGAATCCGGTGGCGGTTTGTACGGCCCGCATCCGGATGGCCTGGAACGGCCGCCAACCGCGGTCGGTTACCCGCATAAAAACGTGGAGCTGCGCCTGGTGGGTGATGGCCATAGCGGGGTGTTGCAGGTGCGCACCGCAAGCGCCATGACGGCTTACCTCAACCTGCCCGAACTCACGGCCGCCAAGATGCAGGACGGCTGGATCGACACGGGGGACCTGTTCCGCTGCGATGAAAATGGCTTCCACTATTTCCTGGGCCGCGTGGATGACATGTTCGTCTGCTCCGGTGAGAACATCTACCCGGGTGAGGTGGAAAAAGCCATCGAATCCCATCCGGAGGTAATTCAGGCCTGCGTGGTGCCGGTTCCCGACCGGGTGCGCGGCCAGATGCCGGTTGCCTGGGTGGTGGCAAAAGCAAGCCTGAGTGAGCAGCAGGTGCAGCAGCACGTCCAAATGCATGCTGCACCGTACCTGTATCCGCGGCGGGTCTGGTTCCTGGATGCATTGCCTCTGGCAGGCACCGGCAAGATCGATCGTAAATTGCTGGCTGAACGAGCCGTTCAAGCCGTATCCGATATCGTTGTGAAAACATCGCACGCCAAAAAGCAGGAGCAAGCAGGATGATTCACCCGAAACTATTCCCGGGGCACGTCAGAGACCATGCGCTTCCCACACTGAAAATGGTTACTCTCTCAATGTTGCTGGTATTGGGCGAGGTTTTTGCCCAGGGCTTGGCGGACTCAGGCTCACCAGTGGCCGGCTATGCCATCGTCAATGTGACGGTAGTGCCCATGACATCGGAAACGACACTACCCGGCCAGACGGTTCTGGTGCAAGGTGGTGAAATCACCGCCGTGGGCCCCGCGGCCGACATCCCGGTTCCAGCCGGTTTCCAGCGCATCGATGGCAGCGGCAAGTTTCTCGCCCCGGGGCTGGCAGACATGCATGCCCATCCCATGACGCAACTGGACCTCAATCTGTTTTTGGCCAACGGTGTAACGTTGATCCGCTCCATGTGGGGTGAACCGGTGGTGTTGCAGATGCGCGAGGAGATTGCTGCGGGTACGCGCATCGGGCCGCGCATTATCACCGGCGGTCGAATCGTTGACGGTGATCCGGTGATTCACTACGGGACCGATCGCGTATTGAATGAACAACAGGCTCATGAGGTCGTGCAGGCACAGAAGGCTGCAGGATATGACTTCATCAAGGTCTATTCCAATTTGAGCCTCGAGGCATTCGATGCGATTGCAGAAGAGGCCAAAGCAAACGGTATCCCGTTCGCTGGCCACATCCCCAGGGTGGTTCCGGCGCAACACGCGTTTGCGAGCGGCATGTTGACTTCCGAGCATTTGACCGGAATTTCATCAGCCAGCATGATGGATGGTGTGCCATATCCTGAACCCTGGACCCCGGACTTTGTTGCGTTTGCCGAAGGGCTGGGTTCCGGCCAGGTACAGCTGGATGATGTGTACGACGAGGCGAAACTCATCGAATTGGCGCAGTCTGCAGCAGAAACCGGTCACTGGCTGGTGCCGACCGTGGTGGTGTTGCGCGGTGTGCTCATGTCCCCGGAAGAAAAAGCTGCCCAGTGGCAACGACCCGAAATGCTCTATACGGATTTCACCGTGAAGAATTTTTGGAAAAGCTTTCAATCGTGGGGGGGCAGCCGGTCAGAAGATTACTATCTTGGCGCGGGACAAGTGCTGGCGCAGTCGCTGCACCAGGTAAAGGATTTCCATGACGCCGGGGCCAGGATACTGGCCGGGACCGATGCGCCGAATCCGTTTGTGTACGTGGGGTTCAGCGTGGTTGAAGAGCTTGAGCTATTTGTGCAAGCGGGCCTGACGCCATTCGAAGCATTGAAAACTGCCACCGTGAATGTGGCCGAATTCAATCACGAGGCAGGAAGGGCTGGAATGATAGGGGTTGGGTCGCGGGCGGATTTGGTACTGCTGGGCGAGGACCCGTTGCATGACGTGGGCGCCTATCGTGAAATTTCCGGCGTCATTGCCGCCGGAAATTTCCTGGGTCGCGAAAAGCTCGATCAGCTTCTTACTGCCGCGGTGAAAAACAACGAATGGAAAGCCGCGCTGTTCGCCGCGGAACCGGTTTGGCCGCTGAACGTTGGAGAGAAAGTACCACTGTTTGCGGGATTTTCGCTGACCAACGGAGCGGGTGATGTTGGCACAGAACGCATTGCCTCAGCGAGTTCGGAAAGTGGCGCCATAGCGGTTTTGGCAGAGCGCAAAGACTCCAATGGCATGATTTCAACCTGGCGGCTGGAATCGGATGCCGATGGCGGATTTAAACGTCTGTTGGAGCAAACTCACAGTGGTTCGGCAGTGACCGAAACGGAGATAAGTCGGCAAGGCCTGGTGTATTCGATCCGGCGCACGGATGGCACAAAGGCAGAAGTCAGCAGTGATGCAGCTGTCCTTGTAAGCAATACGGGCGCGGATGCCCTCGCACTGAGAACTGTGTTCGACAGCATGCAGGATGGTGAGGCGCGGGAACTGGAAGCCTTGTGCGTGGCCGGCGAAAGCCTGGCGCCTTGCGGGCTTACCATCACACGGCAACCCAGCGAGGTCATCGAAGGTCATTTCTATTTTAGCGGCGTGAACCGCTACGACATCGTGATCAAGAGTCAGGGTGAAGAACGCGAGTCACACATCTGGATGGGCGGCGGCTTCTATGCCGGGTGGCCAGTCAGGATCGAACTGCAGCAAACTGGATCTGCACGCGCCGTTCTGAAGTACACGCGGATTCTGTGACCTTTACGACTCGAGTTCGCATTTAATAAAGCTGCAGTAGTGCAGGATCCAGCTCCGGGCACTCAAGCCTGGCGGGATGTGACGGTGACCTCATTGAAAGACTTGAGATGAAAACCTATTCAATACACGTGGGCTTGATGGAAAAGAGGGGTTTTATTCTCCCTCCATTCTCGTTAATCCATCGGGTGTGGCCAAGATGGTAATTGCGACAATCGCTTCAGGTACCCGTGAAGAGCTGTTGGGGCTACCGAAGGGCGCCTGGCTCATTGTCGGCATTGAATTCTGGGAGCGCTTCAGCTTCTATGCGATGTTGGGACTGCTAGCGCTGTTCCTGACGGGAAATGTCGCGCGCGGTGGTTTCGGTTGGGCGGACCCGAAAGCCCTGGGCTTGGTGGGGCTTTATTCCGGATTGATGTATGCACTTCCTGCGTTCGGCGGATGGATCGCCGATCGCGTTCTCGGGCGCCGGCGTGCCTTGACTCTCGGGCTGATGTTGATGTTGACGGGTCAGATCCTGATGACCTCACCCTTTTTTATACCAGTGATCCTGGGCGCCATGCACGGTGCGCCTTTGGTTGATGCATTGCGAGGGTTGGGTCAGCCACTGGGCTATTTGTTTCGCACGGCCGAAATCAATAGCGTGTTGGCAGCTCGAGGTGTTCAACTGGATGCGGCTCAGGGCGTTGGATGGCTAAAGCAGGCGTATCAACTCACAGCCATCGGTTTCTACTCGGCAATTGCCTGTTTGGTAGCCGGCAACTCGCTGATGAAATCAACGCTCGTCGTGCTCTGCGGTGAAACCTTTCGCATTGACGATCCGCGGCGCGATAGCGCATTCACCTACTACTATCTCGGCATTTGCATCGGCGGCGTTATTTCGGGCCTCGTGGTGGGTCTGGTTGCTGAGGCATTCGGCTGGGCCTATGCGTTTTCGTTGGCGGTGGTCGGCGTGACCGTCGCACTCATCGCGTACCGAGCACTGGCGACCCGTCTGCTGGGCAGCATCGGTGTGGCTCCGGAGCGCAGACCTGCGGCCCATCCCTCCGTGAACCTGCATGAACTAGTCCAAAAAAATACCGATCGGTTGATCCTACTCGGCTTTCTGGCGCTGATACTTTTGGTGTTTAGCGCCGGATGGTTTCAGCTGTATGGCGTCTGGACCCTGTTCATTGAACGCCAGGTCGATCGCGCCATCGGCAGCTTTTCGGTTCCCGTGCCGTGGTTCGCCTCGTGGAATCCTGCGGTCGTGATCATTTTTGCACCGCTCGTTGCAAGGCTGTACGAGCGGTTGGGCAGACAGGGAAGGTCTCCTGACATCGTGCAGAAGTACTTTCTGGCATTGGGCCTGTTGGCCACCGCGCATGTGCTGATGTACCTCGCCAGTACGATAGCCCAAGGCGGCGCTCTGGCTCCGCTATGGATACCAACGGCTGCCATCGGCCTCACGGCTATCGGTGAGTTGGTGGCCTGGACATCCACGTACGGCCTGGTTACGCGCGCGGCGCCGGAAGGCTATGCCTCGGCGACGATGGGCGCGTGGTATTTCATGACTCTGGGCCTTGGCGGTTATCTGGCAGGTGTGCCAGGTGGTTGGCTGGTGACTCTGGGCTTTGGCGGCACGTTCCTGGTGATTGCCGCGATTGCTGCGATTGTGGCTGTGCTCTGTCTCAGCTTGCGGGGCCCGCTCAAGCGATTGGCGAACCGCGCTGAAGTCACACTTTAGCGGCGGCCGCCAATACCAGTGGGTTCCCTTGGGATCAAGTCAATCCGCGGGGTACGCCAAGCCCTTGGTTCCCCGGGCGCAACCGATTATCATTCAGAATTCCGGTTGCCGTTGAACATGTGAGTTCGGCAGCTTGGAGTGATGCTGAGGCGCTGATATTTTATAGGTTCCGTTAGAGAGCCTGCCTCCCTGATAACCCGACAAATTACGAGGACGCCCCATGTGCTCGATTTTCGGCGTGCTGGAGCTACGCCAGGACCCGGCAACGGTCCGTAAAATGGCTCTGCAACAATCCCGCTTGCTGCGGCATCGCGGTCCCGACTGGAGTGGCAGCTACACCTCCGCCAGGGCCGTGCTGGCGCACGAACGCCTGGCTATCGTGGACATCAATACCGGCGCCCAGCCGCTGCTGAGCGCCAACGGCAAGCAGGCATTGGCGATCAATGCGGAGATCTACAACCACCAGGAAACCCGCCACGCGCTCAAGAACACCTACCCGTTCCGCACCGAATCAGATTGCGAGGTTGTTTTGCCGCTGTACCTTGAGCACGGCGTGAATTTCCTCGACCGGTTGCGCGGCATGTTCGCCTTCGTGCTGTACGACGAAGAAAAAGACTTCTGGATGATTGCGCGCGATCCCCTCGGCATCATTCCGCTGTATCACGGTCACGATCAGCACGGCCAGTTAGTCGTAGCGTCTGAAATGAAAGCCTTGATGGGCGTGTGCAACCAGGTGCACGAGTTTCCGCCAGGGCATTACTGGACCAGCGGCCAGGCCGAACCACAGCGCTGGTACCGGCGTGACTGGGAGCAATACGAAAACGTCGCCACTGCCGTCACCGACCGGGCCGCCTTGCGCGCCGCACTGGAGGACTCGGTCATCAGCCACCTGATGACGGACGTGCCGTACGGTGTATTACTTTCCGGCGGGCTGGATTCATCCATCACGGCGGCACTGGCTGCCCGTCATGCCGCCATGCGTGTGGAAGATGACGAGCAAAGCCCGGCCTGGTGGCCGCGTTTGCATTCTTTTGCCATTGGCCTGGAAGGCTCACCCGACCTGAAGGCGGCGCGCAAGGCTGCGGATCACATCGGCACCGTGCACCACGGTTTTACCTTTACCATCCAGGAGGGCCTTGATGCGCTGGACGAGGTGATCTACCACCTCGAGACTTATGACGTCACCAGCATACGCGCCGCGACTCCCATGTACCTGATGGCGCGTAAGATTCACGCCATGGGCATCAAGATGGTGCTCTCCGGCGAAGGCGCCGACGAAATTTTCGGTGGCTACCTGTATTTCCACAAAGCGCCCAATCCCCAGGCGTTCCACGAAGAAACCGTGCGCAAACTCTCACGCCTGCACAGCTATGATTGCCTGCGCGCCAACAAGGCCATGGCGGCCTGGGGCGTGGAGGCGCGCGTGCCGTTTCTCGATACCCGCTTCCTTGATGTCGCCATGAGCATCAACCCGGCCGACAAGATGGTACAGCCCGGCAAGATCGAAAAGCAGATTCTGCGCGAAGCGTTTGAGCACCTGCTGCCGGCGGAGATTGCCTGGCGCCAGAAAGAACAGTTCTCCGATGGTGTGGGTTATGGCTGGATCGACGCGGTGAAAGACCACGCCGGGAAACAGGTCAGCGACGGGGAAATGAGCCGGGCGGCCGGGCGGTTCCCGTTCAATACGCCGGTGTCCAAGGAAGCGTATTACTTCCGCAGCATCTTTGAGCAGCATTTCCCCCTGGCCTCGGCCGCCCAAACCGTGCCTGGCGGCCCAACCGTGGCGTGCAGCACGCCGGAAGCGATCCTGTGGGATAAGTCCCTGGCAGAAATGAATGACCCATCGGGGCGCGCCATGCGCTCCGTCCATGTTGCTGCCTATGCCAGGCCCAGTGTCGGGGAGCACAAGGGGTGAGCACCAATCCTGCATTGCTGGTGCAAAAATTCGGTGGCACCTCGCTGGCGGATTACGCCGGATTTAGCGCCAGCGCCGACGTCATCGAGCAGTATGGCGGCGATGGCCAGGTCATCGTGGTCCTGTCTGCCGTCAAGGGCGTAACTGACCTGCTGCTGGCAGCGATCGACCAGGCGGTGCTTGGCGAGAGCGGCCAGGTGGAAATGGATGAGGCGCTCAAGCGCGAGCGCGACATCATTGCCGCCATGACGGCAGAGGGTATAGCCACTCCGCTGGGCAGTGCTTTCCTCAGGGAGCAAACCGACATGCTGGCGCAGCGTATTGAAGGCGTGCGCATGCTGGGCCAGTGTCCCGACCGGATTCGCGCGCTGATCCTGGCCACCGGCGAAGGCTTCTGCAGCCGCCTGATGGTGGACTACCTGCAGCACCGCGGTGTCGCTGCCGCCTGGTCGGATGCCGATGTATTGCCGCTGGCCAACGACCATTGGCTGGACTCGCTGGTGGACATCGAGGCTGCTGCACCCTTATTGAAAAAGCGCCTGTCCAAAGACATCAAGGTGCTGGTGCTGCCCGGATTCTACGGGTGTAATTCCGCTGGTGAGATCCAGTTGCTCGGGCGCAACGGCACGGATTATTCCGCCGCCGCCATCGCCGCCGCCATGGGCGCCGCGCGTTGCCAGATCTGGAAAGACGTGGATGGCTTTTTCACTGCGGACCCGCGCATCGTGTCCAATGCCCGGTGCCTGGATGAAGTGAGTTACGAAGAGGCCATGGAGCTGAGTTATTTTGGCGCCAAGGTTATTTCTGCCAAGGCGCTGACGCCGCTGGCTGCCAATAACATTCTGTGTGAAATCCGCAATACCTATGAGCCGGCGGCCCCGGGGACCCTGATTCACCGCGAGGCCAAGCGCACTCACGTGGTGCGCGGCATTTCCCACCTCGACAACATCGCCTCCATCACCCTGCAAGGTGGCGGTTTGCGTGGCCGCAGCGGCATCGCGCGGCGGGTCATGGATGCGCTGGCCAGCCAGTCGATTTCCATCCTGTTGATCGTGCAATCTTCGTCCGAGTACAGCATCACCTTGTGTGTGCGCCAGGCGGATGCCGAAAGTGCCCGCAAGGCGCTGGAAGAAGAGTTTCATTTTGAACGGCTGCACAGCCTCATCGGTGAAATCATGGTGCAGGGCAGGCGTGCGGTGATCTCACTGGTCGGCGAAGGCATGAAGCACTATCGGGGCATTGCCGGCCGTTTCCTCATGGCCATTTCCTCGGCCGGCGTGAATGTGGAAGTCATCGCCCAGGGTTCCACCGAGTGCGCCATCGCGGTTGTGGTCAGGAGCGAGGATGCGCAGTCTGCCACGCGCGCCTGCCACACTGCATTTTTCAGCCACACTGCCCATGTTGACGTGGTCCTGCTGGGTTGCGGCAACGTCGGGGGGGAGCTGCTGCGGCAATTTCAGCGCCAGTCTGCGAGCTTGTTGCAACATGGCACCGACCTGCGTGTACGCGCCATTGCCAACAGCCGCAAGCTGTACGTTGCCGACAACGTGGTGGACCTGGAACACTGGGCGCAGTTGCTGGACCAGGAGGGCAAGCCCTGGACCATTGACGATGTCATCGCGATCCGTGAGCGGCTGGGCCTGCTCAATACCACGGTGGTAGATTGCAGCACCAATGCCACGCTGGCCGGAGAATACGTGCGCTTCCTGGAAAATGGTTTTAACGTGGTGGCCGCCAATAAGAAGGCCAATACCGCATCGCTGGAGTACTACCGCGCCATGCGCTCGGCCGCCGGGCGCAATTTCCGCAAATTTCTGTACGAGACCAACGTGGGCGCGGGCCTGCCGGTGATTGATACCTTGCAGGCGCTGATTCGCTCCGGCGATGAACTCAAATCGTTTGATGGCATCCTGTCCGGGTCCCTGTCGATGATTTTCGGCTTGCTGGAAGACGGCATGGCCATGTCTGCGGCCGTGGGCAAAGCCATGGAACTGGGCTATACCGAACCGGATCCGCGCGATGACCTCTCCGGCATGGATGTGGCGCGCAAACTGCTGATTGTTGCAAGGGAGGTCGGCCTGGAGCTCGAACTCAGCGATGTGGAGGTTGAGCCTGCCGTGCCGATGGCAGCGATTGCCGCAGTGGACAAGGCACAACTGATCGAGGCGCTCAAGAGCCTGGACGCAGGCGTCGCACAACGGGTCAAGGAAGCCGCCGCAGCGGGCAAGGTGCTGCGCTACGTCGGTCGCATTGCCGAGGGGAAGTGCCGCGTGGCCGTTGAAGCGGTGCCCAAAGACAAACCGCTGGGCGCCGTGCGTGACGGCGAAAATGCACTGGTATTGCATACCCGCTATTACCAGCCTATACCCATGGTGCTGCGCGGTTACGGCGCCGGCGCACAAGTGACGGCCGCCGGGGTGTTTGCCGACCTGCTGCGCACGGTGTGGCAACCGCTGGATCAGCGTGCATGAACCCCGCGCCCGGCAGTAACGAGCCCGGCTCACAGCGTCAACCGTTGGCGGTATTCGCTCCCGCGTCGATCGGCAACGTGTCAGTGGGTTTTGATGCCCTGGGCCTGGCGCTGGCGCCCATAGATGGCACCTTGCTGGGTGACATCGTGCAACTGTTGCCGGGTTCCCTCCCTGACTGGAAGTTGCGCACCATCGGGCCCTTCGCCCATAAGCTGCCCAAGGATGTGGAAAAAAACATTGTGCTGCAGTGCTGCCGCCTGTATCAGCAGACGCTGGCGCAGCGCGGCATTGCCGTAACAGCGATGGAACTTGTGCTGGACAAGCGCTTGCCCATTGGCAGTGGCCTGGGATCGAGCGCGAGCTCCGTGGTGGCGACTCTCGAAGTGCTGAACCGCTGGCACGACAATGCGCTGAGCTCGCGCGACCTGTTTCGGCTCATGGCTGAAGTTGAAGGTGGCATCAGCGGCGCAATTCACCTGGATAATATTGCCCCCTGCCTGTTCGGGGGCTTGCGCCTGTGTCCGTCCGGCAATCTGTCCGAGTATGCCTTGCCCTGGCCGGCCCGCTGGTTGGCCGTGGTGTGCTGGCCTGGCACCGAGTTGAACACGCGCGATGCACGCGCTGTGCTGCCCGCGCAACTGCCGCGGGCAACCGCTGTGCAGCATGGCGCGCAGTTTGCGCAGTTTGTGTACGCCTTGTACACCGGCAAGACCGAACTGGCTGCTGCCTCCATGGTGGACTTGATTGCTGAACCGTGGCGCCGCAGCCTGTTGCCGGGTTTTGAGCAGGCCCGCGCAGAGTTGCGCGCACTGGGTGCCCTGACTGTGGGCATTTCCGGTTCCGGCCCCACGGTTTTTGCTTTAGCCGATAAGCCCGAAGTGGCGCAAAAACTGGAGCATTGGCTGGCGCAAAATTACCAGCAGAACGACAACGGCTTGACGCACATCTGCCGCGCCGATCTGGGCGGAGCCCGCAGCGTTAGCCCCAGGCACTGACCGGCCGTCGGCCGACATGATGGAACTGGTCAATATCAAGGTCCCCGCGGAGCAGGTCAGTTTCCGCGAGGCAGTGCTGACCGGTTTGGGGCGCGAACAGGGGCTGTACTTTCCCCGGCACTTTGCTGCTCTGCCGGATGTGCAGGGCTTGCTCGATCTGGAGTTCGTGCCCCGCAGCGCCGCCATATTGCAGCACCTGACCGAAGGCGAAATAGCACCCGGCACGATGCAGGGCATGGTCGCCTCTGCGTTCAACTTCCCGGTCAAAACACCCCGCATTGGTTCGCCGGGGAATCGCACAGTGACTGCACTTGAGCTGTTTCACGGGCCCTCGCTGGCATTCAAGGATTTTGGCGCCCGCTTCATGGCCCGCTGCCTGGCTGAGTTCCATGACGGCGGGCCCATGACCGTCCTCACTGCCACTTCCGGCGATACCGGTGCGGCGGTTGCACATGCCTATTTCGGCCAGCCGGGCGTCGAGGTGGTGGTGCTCTACCCCAAGGGCCGGATTTCGCCGCTGCAGGAAAAACTATTTTGTGCCCTGGGTGGCAATGTGCGCACCGTGGCGGTTGAAGCTGATTTTGATACCTGCCAGCGCCTGGTGAAGCAAGCCTTTGATGACCCCGGGCTCAAGCAAACCTTGGGCTTGAACTCGGCCAACTCCATCAATATCGCGCGCTTGCTGGCACAGGTGTGCTATTACTTTGAAGCCGCGGCGCAGGTGGATGCGGTCGATCAACTGGTTTTCAGCGTCCCCAGTGGCAATTTTGGCAACGTCACGGCGGGCCTGATCGCACGCGCCATTGGCCTGCCCTACCGCCGCATCATTGCGGCCACCAATGCCAATGACACGGTGCCGCGTTTTTTCGCCAGCGGCCAGTGGAATCCCCGTACCACGGTGGCAACCATCACCAATGCCATGGATGTGTCGCTGCCCAATAACTTCCCCAGGGTGCTGGAGCTGGCGACACGCCACGGGCTGGATCTGAACAGTGTGCTGCGCTCGGTTGCGCTGGAAGACGAGGACACCCGTGCAGCCATGCGTGCCTTGCAGCAGCGCGGCTACCTGGCAGACCCGCACAGTGCGCTGGCCTGGTCGGCCCTGGAGCAGTCCCTGCGCGACGATGAAGAAGGTGTGTTCCTATGCACTGCCCACCCCGCCAAGTTCAGCGAAGTTATCGAGGAAACTCTTGGCATAGAAGTATCGCTGCCGCCCGAGTTGGAAGCAGTGCGTGACAAAGAAATTCTATCCAGTACTATTCCGGGAGATTTTTTGGCCTTAAAAACGTTCTTACTGGAATGACCAGCAAAATGAGACCGTTTTCTGCCGGATTTTTGCGGATGGACCTTAATCCAGCGCCGCTGGCTATAAGAATTGTTCTCACGAGCCTCTTGCTTTTTCTCTTGAGCGGAGCCGCGCAGGCCGACGCCCTGGTGCGCAAGTACGACTGGATGACCGCAGACCAGATATCGGGTTCGCTTAACCTGGCCGTTGCGAAAGATGGAAGCCGGGTGGTTGACTTCGAGTTCAATGACCGCGGCCGTGGCCCGAAACTGCATGAAGTCCTGCGCGTGGATGAGGCCGGTTTGCTCACCAGCGTCGAGATCAGCGGTCATGCCTACATGGGCGCACCCGTGGATGAGCGTTTTGCAGTGAAGGATGGCACAGCCAGGTGGACCAGCACGCTGCAACAGGGGACCGCACCCGCCGGAGCTTTCTACTGGTCCAATGACGGCACGGCGGAGGAAGTGGCAGTTCTCGCGCGTGCCTTGCTGGGCAGCGAGGCAGGCCGTTTGCCGCTCTACCCGGCAGGCTCCGCGGTGATAAAGCGCGTGGCAGAGTATAGAGCGGCGGACGAAAATGACGTCACTGCGAGCCTGTATGCAATCGGCGGGCTGGACCTGGAACCTGTTTACGTCTGGCTGGACTCAAACAAGGAACTGTTTGCGCTCACCCTCGGTTGGATGGGGCTGATTGAACAGGGCCAGGCAGCAATTCTGCCGCAACTGCAGGAATTGCAGGATCAGGCCGAATCAGCCTGGAACCGCGAACTTGCCGCGCAATTGAGCGAGACCATGCCGCAGGCCTGGCTGCTGCGCAACGTCACCGTCGTGGATGTCGAGGCAGGGGTTTTGCAGCAAAACCGGGCTGTGGAAGTCCACGCTGGCCGGATCACGCAGGTACTCAGTGATAGCGAAGTCGCGGCCCTGGTCGAAAGCCAGCCGGGTCTCGTGATAGTGGACGGCGCTGGACACTTCCTGGTACCCGGTCTGTGGGATATGCATACGCACCTGTCCCTGGGCGATGGCCTGTTGCATATTGCTGCGGGCGTCACCACGGTGCGTGACCTGGGCAATGAACCGGCACGACTGGCGGAAATTCGCGCCGCATTTGATGCCAACGAGGTAATCGGCCCCCGTTCGTACGCGGCTGGTTTTATTGATCGCAAAAGCCCCTTTTCCGCGCCGACCGGCCGCCTGGTTGACAGCCTGGAAGAAGCCCTGGCCATGGTGCGGCAATATTCAGACATGGGCTACCCCCAGATCAAGATTTACTCATCCATTGACCCGGAGTGGGTTGCGCCTATTGCTGCAGAAGTGCACAAACACGGCATGCGCCTGTCGGGCCACATCCCGTCCTATATGACCGCTGAGCAGGCGGTCAATGACGGCTTTGATGAAATTCAACACGTGAACATGCTGTTCCTGAATTTTTTGGCTGGCCCTGAGGACGACACGCGCACCCCGCTGCGGTTTACACTGGTGGCTGAAAAGGCCGGGGATCTGGACCTGGCGTCCCCTGAGGTCACCGCATTCATAGCCTTGCTGCAAAAGCGTGGCACTGTCATTGACCCAACCGTGGCCATTTTCGACAGCATGTTCCGGCATCGCTCCGGTGAGGTAGAGCCCGCTTATGCCGTGGTCGCTGAGCATATGCCGCCAGCCGTTCAGCGCTCCATGCTGGCGGGTGAAATGGACATCAACGGCGCCAATGCAGAACGCTATGCACGCTCGGCCCAGGCCTTGCTGAATATGATTTTGCTGCTGCACCAGGCGGGCGTGCACCTGGTGTCGGGAACCGACGGCCTGGCGGGATTCACACTGCAACGTGAGCTGGAACTCTATCAACAAGCCGGCATCAGTGCGGCGGATGTGCTGCGTATTGCTACCATTGGCGCGGCGCAGGTTGTCGGCGCCGGGGACAACAGCGGGTCCATTGCGCCCGGAAAACAGGCGGACTTTGTCCTGTTGGCGCATAACCCCTTGCTGGACATTAACGCGGTGCGCACTCCCATTGCTGTATACAAGGGGGACCGGCGGTTTGATCCGGCAAAACTGTATCAGGCGGTAGGGATCAGGCCATTTAGCCCAGCTGCTTCCAGCCGATTTGAAAAATGAAGATCCCGATCATCAAGAAAGCGATGGCGAGCTTGATGGCTGTGGCGAACAGCATGCCCAACCAGGCCCCCAGGCCGGCCCGGCTGGACTGGCGCCAACCGGCTCCGCTGCTGATTTCACCCAGTACAGCACCGACAAACGGGCCCAGCACCAGGCCCGGGATTCCAAAGAAAATACCCACCACTGCCCCCAGGCTGGCACCCCAGAATGCGCGAACACCGGCGCCGGTGTAGCGCACGCCGAACGCGCTGGCAAGAAAATCCACCACCTGCGCAAACACGGTTAACAAGGTAAAGATACCCAGGGTCAACCAGCTGACCGACTCAAAATTGCCGATCCATGCCCCGATAAAAAGCCCGGCCATCACCAGCGGCACGCCGGGCAGGGCCGGAACCACGGTGCCGGCCAATCCCGCTACCACCAACAAGGCCACCACGATCCACCACAAAATCATCCAGTCCATCCAACACCCGCAGTGCAAAAGATCAAAACAGGTCGGCGATCTGTCCCAGGTAACTGGTGGCCTGCTCGCGGTCACTGAGTCCTTCAACTTGCGTCCTGAGCTTTTCGACATAGCGCGGGTATTCACGCTGAAACAGCCGGTCGCCTGCGCGGGTCAGGGCCACGATAATGATGCGACCGTCATCTGCATCGCCCCAGCGCTCAACCAGTCCCTTTCCCTCCAGCCGGTCAATGACGCCGGTCAGGGTGCCTTTGGTAATCAGGGTCTGGTCGGTGATTTCACTGCACGTGAGGCCGTCTGTGTTACCGAGGCAGAAGATAACCTTGGCTTGCGGGGCGGTGAGACCGGAGCCGGACAGGCGATGAATTTCCGCGTCGAAAAGTGAAAACCGGTGATGAGCCCGCGCCAACTCGTTCATCAACGTGATGAAATCCTGTTGCTGGGCTTTGCGGGTCGTATTTTGGGCCATTGAAACAATTTTCTGTAGCAATAACTTTTTCGATTAGAAGTATTATAGTTCCAACCAGAACATATATGCAAATTAGCCCCGTGGATTTATCATGAATCGGGTACATTGCTGCGCAGCAGCTTCAGGCGGCCGCGCCGCACCTTCCCTTCCAGCCGACGCTCGCCGGATGAGCGGGTGGGACGGGTGGCGATGCGATTTCTTGGCTCAATCAGCGCCTGCTGGATCAGCACCCGAAGACGCGCCAGGGCATCAGCCACGTTCTGTTCCCGCGTGCGGAATCGCTGCGCCTTGATGACCATGATGCCGAGGTCATTGACGCGGCGGTCCGGCAGGGCTAACAGACGTTGTTTGCAGGCTTCAGGTAAGGAGGAAGCGGGAATGTCAAAGCGTAAATGCACGGCAGACGAAACCTTGTTGACATTCTGCCCCCCTGCACCCTGGGCGCGAATGGCGCTAAGGTGGACTTCTTCATCCGCCAGGGATAGCGTTTCAGTGATCTTGAACATGGCTGCTCTGCATCTGCCCCGTCAGGCTCGCTTCTGCTGGGGTTGTCTTATCTGCAGATGCTGGATAATGGATTTTGCCGCCGCGCGGGCGTCGGCAATGGCGGTAACCACCAGGTCAGAGCCGCGCACCATGTCGCCGCCGGCAAATATGGCCGGATTGGTGGTCTGGCCGGGCAGGTGCGAACTGGTCTGCACCAGGCCATTGGCTTGAGTAGCAACGGACAGATCTTGCAGCCAGTCCGGCGGGCTGGGGCGATAGCCAAATGCGAAAATAACCGCATCGGCCGGCAATACTTTTTCACTGCCCTTGATCAGCTCGGGCCGGGGGCGCCCGCTGCCACCGGCATCGGTCACCAGGCGCGTACGGGCCACGCGCAAGCCGTGCAGTTGCTCCCCTACATGCAGCAGGTCCAGTGGCAGGGTGTTGAATTCAAACTGCACACCCTCCTTCATCGCGTGGTCCACCTCCCGCTGCGAACCGGGCATATTCTCGCGGTCGCGGCGATAGACGCAGTGCACGGATTCTGCTCCCTGGCGTATGGCGGTGCGCACGCAGTCCATGGCGGTATCACCGCCGCCGAGCACCAGCACGCGTTGGCCAGCCAGGCTGATGTGCGGGTAGTCGGGTAAATCCAGGTTGTACAGGTACCCGGTTTGGCCAATCAGGAAGGGCAGTGCTGGAACAATTCCGCCTCGCTCCATGCCGGGCAGGCTCGCTTCCACCGGTGTGTAAGTGCCGGTGCCAAAAAACAGCGCATCGTGCATGCCCAGTAATTCGTGAGCCTGGATATCACGGCCAATTTCGCAGTTAAGGCGAAAGCGGATGCCCGCTTCTTCAAACACCTCCCGCCGCGTGCGCATGACCTTGAGTTCCAGCTTGAAATCCGGAATGCCGAAACTCAACAGGCCACCGATCTCGGGATAGCGGTCGTACACGGTCACGCTGATGCCATTGCGCGACAGCACATCAGCAGCCGAGAGCCCGGCCGGGCCCGCGCCCACCACACCGACACTCCAGGGTGTTGGCCGAACCCGTGAAAGGTCAGGCCGCCAACCGAGTTTGAATGCTTCATCGACGATGTAGCGCTCCATCGCACCAATGGTTACGGCACCAAAGCCTGTTTGCAGCGTACACGCCTGCTCGCACAGCCGATCATGAGGGCAGATGCGGCCGCAAATTTCCGGCAGGCTGTTGGTCTCGTGGCATAAGGCAGCCGCCTCCAGTATGCGACCTTCAGACGCCAGCTTCAGCCAGTTGGGAATGTAGTTGTGCACCGGGCACTTCCATTCGCAATACGGGTTGCCGCAGTCCAGGCAACGTTCGCCCTGGTCAGCGGCTTCCGCTGCCGCAAATGGCTTGTAAATTTCGCGGAACTCGCTGCGACGGATTTCCAGCGGGTAGACATCCGGGTCGCTGCGAGCGCGGTCCAGGAAGGCGAAATCGTCGTGCGGCTTCTTCATCGCGTCATCTTTCCCATGTTCAGGCCTTGACCAGCCGCAAGGGCACATCCTGCTGCGAAATGTCCTTACTGGACTGCAGGTCCCGTGGCCTGATGTACACCCAGTGCGGCAACATCAGATCAAACTGGTCCAGCACTTTTCTACCCCACTCGCTGCCCGTGAGGTGGACATGAGCGGTTATCAGGCTCTGCAAATGCCGTCGCGGGGCATCAAATCGTTGTTCTTCCAGCAAGGTAGCCTCGACGAATTCGCGATTGAGCAAGCGTTCGACCAGGCGGTTAGGGTCGAGCACAAACAACTCGCCCCCGGTCATTCCTGCCGCGAGATTAGGTCCTACCGGACCGAGTATGACCACGGTTCCGCCGGTCATGTATTCGCAGGCATGGTGCCCGGCGCCCTCGATCACGGCCAGGGCGCCTGAATTGCGTACAGCGAAGCGTTCTCCGGCCTGCCCCTGGGCGTAGAGTTCGCCGCCGGTGGCTCCATACAAGCAGGCATTGCCGCAAATGATGTTGCGTCGCGCCCTCTGGCGATCCGGGTCGGCGGTGCGCAGCACGATGCGCCCCCCGCACATGCCCTTGCCGACATAGTCATTGGAATCACCGCTAAGGTACAAACTGATACCGGGCATGTTCCAGGCTCCCAGGCTTTGGCCGGCGGTCCCCGACAGGCGCACCTGCAGAGTATCCGGCGGCAGGCCTTCACGGCCATGGCGCCGCGCCACCTCACCCGCCAGCATGGCGCCTATGGAGCGGTCATAGTTGTGGCTGACAAAGTCGCCCGACCAGCTCCTGCCGTGGGCGACGGCGGTGGCCGCAGCCGCGAGAATTTCATGGTTGAGACGTCCCTGGTCGAACGGCGGGTTGCGCGGCTCGGTACAAAACACCGGCTCGCTCTTGCGCGTGGCGGCCGAACGCAGGATAGGTGACAGGTCCAGCGCGCGCTGCTTGGGCGTGATACCGGGTAACTGCTGCAGCAAATCGCTGCGGCCAATCAGGTCGGTAAATTGGGCAATACCCAGTTCCGCCATGATTTCACGCACATCGCGGGCAAGGAAGCGGAAATACGCCATGACCCGTTCCGGCAAACCATGGAAATGCGCATCACGCAGGCGTTTGTCCTGGGTGGCAACCCCGGTGGCGCAGTTGTTAAGGTGGCAAATGCGCAGGTATTTGCACCCCAGCGCCACCATGGGGCCGGTGCCGAAACCAAAACTCTCAGCACCCAGAATCGCACCCTTGATCACGTCCAGCCCGGTCTTCAGGCCGCCATCGACCTGCAGGCGAATTTTGTGGCGCAAGCCGTTGTCCACCAGCGACTGGTGGGTTTCAGCCAGGCCCAGTTCCCACGGCGCGCCGGCATACTTGACAGAGCTTAAGGCACTGGCCCCGGTACCGCCGTCATAGCCGGCAATGGTGATCAGGTCGGCATAGGCCTTGACCACGCCCACCGCGATGGTGCCCACACCGGAACTGGAAACCAGCTTGACGGAAACCAGTGCCGTGGGATTCACCATTTTCAAGTCGAAAATGAGCTGCGACAAATCTTCGATGGAGTAAATATCGTGATGTGGGGGAGGTGAAATCAGGGTGACCCCCGGGGTGGAGCAGCGCAGTGCGGCAATTTCTGCACTGACCTTGTGGCCCGGCAGTTGCCCGCCCTCGCCCGGCTTGGCACCCTGGGCGATCTTGATCTGCAACACATCGGCGTTGACCAGGTAGTGGGCATTGACGCCAAAGCGTCCGGAGGCCACCTGCTTGATGCGTGAATTGCGTTCCGAGTTGAATCGCGCCGGGTCCTCCCCGCCTTCACCGGAATTGGAGCGTCCGCCAAGCCGGTTCATGGCCACGGCCAGTGCCTGGTGAGCCTCGGGCGAAAGAGCACCTATGGACATGCCCGCAGAGTCAAATCGTGGGAAAAGCTTTTCTTCGCTTTCGACCTGGTCAAGGGGCAAGGCCGGGGCTGCGGGCTGCAGCGCCCACAGGTCACGCAGGGTTAACGGCGGCCGCTGGTTAACCGCATCGGCATAAAGACGGTAGTCGGCCCATGAGCCACTGCTCACGGCCTGCTGCAGGCTCATGACCACACCGGGGTTATAGGCATGTTGCTCGCCGCCATGCACGTACCGATAAATTCCGTCGCGGACGGGGACGGCCTGGTCATCCCAGGCCAGTTCATGCACCCGGCGCAGGTCTTCTTCGAGCTCGGCAAAACCGGCACCGGCAATCATGGATTTCACTTTCGGGCAGCACAGGCTGGTGACTTCCCTGGAAATACCGATGGCCTCGAATAATTGGGAACCGCGGTAGCTGGCCATGGTGCAAATACCCATCTTGGACAGGATTTTCAGCAAGCCTTTACGGATACCGCGGCGGTAATTCTTGCGCAGCTCGATGGGATCACCGTGCAAGGCGCCGCTTTCAATCTGCTGGTTGATGCTTTGAAAGGCCAGGTAAGGATAGATCGCAGTAGCGCCCAGGCCGAGCAACACCGCGTACTGGTGGGGGTCGCGCACTGATCCGGTTTCTATCACCAGGTTGGCGCGGGTGCGCTCATGGGCTCGCATCAGCGCCTGGTGAACCGCGCCTACCGCCAGCGGTGCCGGGATGGTCAGTCGCTCGTAACTGATGTCGCGATCGCTGAGCACCAGGATAGTGACGCCGCTTTTGACCGACGCCAGGCAGCTGGTCACCAGGGCCTCGATGGCGCTGCGCAGACCGTATTGCTGCGGGTCGTAGTTGAGGCTGTAACGTTGGTTGCGGTAATGCCTTTGGTCCAGGCCCAGCAGGGTCTGGTATTTAACATAGTTGAGTACGGGCCAGGGCAGAACTACGCGGTGCGCATGCGAAGCGGTTTCATGGAAGACGTTGTGTTCACGGCCGATGCTGGTTTCCAACGACATCACCGCCGATTCCCGCAAAGGGTCTATCGGCGGGTTGGTGACCTGGGCAAACCCCTGCCGGAAATAGTCGTAGATAGGGCGATTGCGCAGCGACAGAACGGCCATGGGCGTGTCGTCGCCCATCGAACCCACGGGCTCCTGCGACTGCAGTGCGGTTGGATTGAGAACGGCCTCGCACTCTTCCGTGGTGAGGCCAAACAGCTTGTTGAAAGTGGGCAGCAGGCCAGCTGATTCGCGCATGAACTTGTTGGCGGCTTTGCGTTCCTGCTCGTCGTTATTCCATATCCTTACAACGTTCTCGGTCATCCACTCGCGGTAGGCATGCCGGGCCTTGAGGTTGTCATCGATGGCGGTGGATTTCCACAGTTTGCCAGTGGTCACATCCACCGCGATCATTTCACCCGGCCCAAGGCGCCCACGCCGCTTGATGCGGTCGGGCGGGCAGTCCCACACGCCGGTCTCTGAAGCAGCGGTGAAAACACCGTCATGGGTAATGCTGTAGCGCGCCGGGCGCAGACCGTTTCTATCCAGGGAGCAGCAGGCTATTTCACCGTTGCTGGTTACCACGCCGGCCGGTCCGTCCCAGGGCTCCTGGTGCATGCTGTTAAATTGCAGGAAGGCGCGCAGGTCTGGATCCATGTCTTCCCGCACAGCAGGGGGAATCAGCAGGCGCATGGCGCGGAACAGGTCCATGCCTCCGGCCAGGAAAACTTCGAGCAAATTGTCCAGCGATGATGAATCCGAGCCGGTCTCATTGACCAGGTGCGACAGTGACTCCAGCGCAGGCAACAACGGCGACTGCAGGATTCCCGCGCGGGCGTTGGCCCAGTCGCGGTTGCTGTTGATGCTGTTGATCTCGCCGTTGTGCGCCAGGAAGCGGAATGGCTGGGCAAAGCTCCAGCGCGGCAGCGTATTGGTGGAAAAACGCTGATGGCACAAGCCTATGGCCGAGGTCATGCGCGGATCGCGCAGGTCGTGATAAAAATCCGGCAAGTGCGCTGCCTGTACCAGGCCTTTGTAGACCATGGTCAGGTTTGACAGGGTTACCACGTAATAAAGAGGATCAGGGTCCGCCAGCGCCCGGTGTTCATCAAATGCAATGCGCCGGGCAGCAAACAACTGGCGCTCGATGTCGTGCTTGCGCCAGCCGGGGGGTGCATTGACAAACACCTGGTAAATGGCCGGCATGCTGGCCAGGGCCTGTGCACCCACCACGGCGGGGTTGGTCGGTACTTCGCGCCAGCCTACGACCTCCAGGGAGCGCCGGCCAAGATGGTCAGTGAGTATGCGTTTGCCGCGTTCGATCAGGACATCGTCAGGGGAGAAGAACACCAGCCCGGCAGCGAAATACTCCGCCAGGCGGAATCCGCAATCGGCGGCAACGGCTCGCAGGAAGGGTTCGGGGAACTGCAGCATGATGCCGCAACCGTCGCCCGACTTGCCATCGGCTGCGACTGCTCCGCGGTGGTTCAGCCGGTCCAGCGATTCCAGTGTTGTTTCGACCAGCCAATGGCTTTTTTGCCCGTCCGTATGGGCAAGCAGGGCAAAACCGCAACTGTCCCTGAAGTCACGCTCCGGGTCGTGCAGTTTGTTGATCGCAATCGGGTCCAATGGTCGCATGATTCACCCAGCAAAAACGTGCGTCACCACCGGACGGCGCACCCCAGTAGTGAATCTAGTTCACAGGGTATCATTCTGGAAGTTAATATTTTGAATGAATGGGCTCCGAAATTTTATAAAGCCCGGTTTCGCTTGCATGCCGAACAGGCAAGCACAGCAAGCAGTCTGCGTGGTGGTGGAGCAGGCGATATTCGGAGCGAGGGGGGCTCTGTCCACCAACCGCTTTTCCCGGGGGCCGCTTCGTTTGTTGAGCGGAATCCAGGCTAATGCGTTAAAACGCTTTTTTTGCGTGGGGTGAACTGAGCCCGTTGCGCGTGGCCAGCTCCTGTTCCAGCTGACGGATGCGCTCGTGCAAGTGGTCAACATTGTCGTCCAGCATCCGGGCCAGGATCACGCCCGACTCCTCGTTGAACCCGTCGTTGGCAAGCAACAGGCTGATCACCAGCCATGCAGTGCCAAACAGCAGGACAAAACCCCATTCTGCCTGCCCTGCTTGCCACAACAGGGACGAAGCGAAGACCAGTGCGCTCAGCCCGGTTGCGATGATCAGGCCGTTGCGCCAGGGGTTTCGCAGTTTCAGTTTGTTCATGATGTTCACGCGGAAAGTAACCGGTCCCATAGAAAGTGGGTGAACAATACCGGTACAGGGCAATGCGGGCTTGTCCGGGGCGGACAAGATGTTGACTGCAGGGCCCTGGCTAAAAGGCCTTAACTGCAGAGGGCAGTTCAGCTTGCGGGCATCTCGCTGCCGAACATTTCCAGGTCTGCCAGTAGTTTACGATGCACTTTTTCGCCCTTGCTGCTCAGGTAAAGGCGGCGTACACGGCGATCGGCCGGGTCGGATTGCTGTTTGATCCAGCCGCGACCCTGGGTGGTTTCACCCAACAGGGAAATCACCCGGGAAACGGTCTTGGCGGAAAGCCCTGTAAGATCAGCAACCTCAACCTGTGTGCTGCCGGCGTGATAGGCCACACACCAAAATACGGCATAGCTGGAAAGCGACGCTTCACTTTGTCCGAGGAGTTTGAGGGGCTGTGAAAAAGCGCGGCTGAATAACCCGGTCATGGCCCGCTCGGACATAAGCTCTGTAGCGCGTTTTCTGGGGGAATCCGAGCTCAACACCCTCTCCTTTCAGCGAATGAACCTGCTTGGTTATTATCCACAATTGACCACGCTCGCGACAGAAGTATTACATCCGCTGCGCCGTGTTTGCGTTGAGCCGCAAGCCAGGGAACCTTGAAGTACCCCGGAGAGGTTCGTAGACTGCGACGATGTCCCAGCGAAAGCCATCCCGTACACAGCGATCACTTCCTGCAAAAACCACTGCCCTGAGCGCACGGTCCTCCAGCACCGCGGGGCTGAGAAACGGCCTTGCCTATGCCGTGCTCATTGTTTTCACGCTGATAGCCTATGCCAATGCCTGGCCCGACAACCTCGCCTTTGACGACAGGGTTTTTGCCGATGCCAGCCGTTTCTCCGGGTTGAGCCCCGGCGATGTGCTGCGGTTTTTTACCAAAGATCTTTGGGCTGCCAGGGGCGTCGATACCGGCCTCTACCGTCCCCTGTTGTTGCTGGCGATCGCGGGTGAGTCACAGGTGTTCGGAGACTGGATGGCGGGATACCACCTCGTCAATATCGGTTTGCACGCGCTGGCGACCCTGCTGGTTTACGGATTCATCAGCCAGCTGTTGCAGATCTGCGGACACCAGCGGGGCGAGGCCAGGCAATTTGCACTGCTGGCCGCCCTGCTATTTGGGGTGCACCCAATCCACACCGAAGTGGTGAATTCGGTATTCAACGGGTCCGAAATTCTCGTCACCATTGGTGTAATTGGAGGATTGAAGTGGTTTCTCCATTGCTACGAAAAGCACCCGGTAAGGGCATGGCTGGGGCTGAACCTGATTTATCTGCTGGTCCTGTTGTGCCGTGAAAGTGGCGCGGCTCTGCCGCTGCTTACGGTCGCCATCCTATGGCTGACCCGCTCCGATTTATGGCAGCTGCGCCTGCGGGCATGTGCTCCGGTCATATCCTTGCTGTTGCCCCTGGGCATCTACCTGGCCTTGCGTTCGCATGCCCTGGGAACAGAGGCAATGCCGCAAGCGTCCGCTGTGCCCCAAGCGGAAAAGGTTGGCGAGCTACTTCCCCTGGCCCGCTACGGCATGGACTTCGGGCTGGCAAAATTACTCCCGGCGGTTGGCTTGTGGTTTAAAGCCCTGAAAATGCAATTGTGGCCCCATCCACTGCAGATTTATTACGATCCTGCGCAAACGAGCGTTTGGCTCGCCCTGGCAGCACAGGTGGCGGTGCTGGCCGGTGCCGTGATGGCATACGTGCGCAAGCACCCCCTGTTGCTTATTGGACTGGCGTTTTTCTATCTTGCGATACTTCCGTCCAGCGGGATTATCGGGGCGGCTCGCGCTTACCCCGGCCTGGCTGACCGGATCATGTACTTGCCAGCGGTTGGTTTTGTCATCATCCTCGCCTGTGGCCTCAGGCTGCTGGCGCAGAAGTTCAGCCTGAATGCCGCCGTGATCGCTACCCTGGTCCTCACCGCCATCCTGATACCACTGACCTGGGCGCGAAACGCGGATTGGGACAACGACATCCTGTTGTTCGAAACCGACTACCGCAAGCTGCAGTCCAAAGCTCCCATCCTCGCCACCCTGCTTGCAGCCCATCTGCGGGAACACAACTACGCCCGCGCCGTCGAGCTCTGTGATGAAAACCGGCGTGCCATTCTTGGCGGGCATTCGGCGGGCGTACATTGTGGATCGGCCTATGGTCAGGTGGGCCGATTCCGCGAGGCTGAACAGGCTTACCTATCCGTCGCATCCCAATCTCTGGGAGGAGTATTCGCCGACTTCAATCTGGCCATGATGTACATTCATCTCGGCCGCAGAAAGGAGGCGGAGGAGCATATTGCGCTGGCGATCGCGGCAGAACCAAAAGCCTTCCTCAGGCACTACTTCAAGGCTGTGGCACTGATCCAGATGCATCCTTCGGACCGCGACAGCTTGCTGGCGGCCCAGGCTTTGCTACAGCAAGCGTTGGAGTTGCAGCCTCAGCACGTCGAGTCGCGCAAGGAACTTGAGCTGCTCAACCAGAGATTGAGCGAGGCACCGACCGCTCGCTGAATGCCAGGGTCCGGTCCTCCCCCATTTCGTGGTATTCCGCGTCCTGGTTCACGCGCCAGACATCCCAGAGCCGCTTGCCGGCGAGGATGTTTTCAGCCGTGAGCAGGGCAGTCATCATGGCGTGGTCCTGGTTGTTGTACTTGTGCATGCCATTGCGTCCTACCAGGTGCAATTCCGGCATGTGCTTGTCCAGCCAGCTACGGAACAGAGCAACCCGCTCTTCATAACTCTCGTCGTACACCGGGTAGGCCTTGGGCTGTCGAATTACCGTGCCGTCAATGACATGCCCGGGAGTCACCAGGCCCAGCTGAATGAGTTCCTCATCCGCCAGTCGCACCAGGTCTTCATCTTTCGCATCCCACAGGCCATCACCTTTGAAGCAGAAATACTCCAGTCCGAGGCAGTTCAGATCCGGATCCGGCACGAGGTGAGGAGACCATGACTTGAAGTTCTGGATACGGCCCACCTTGACCATGGAATCGTGAATATAGATCCAGTTGTCATCGAAGCAATCCACGTCTTTGACGATTAGCGCCACGGTAATAAAATCCCGGTAGTGCAAGGCCCGGGCAGCTGCCAGCACCGGTTCGGGCAGGCGCGGCTCCAGGTATTCAGCCAGTTCCGAAATGGCCGCCGAGGAAATAACGTGATCGGCGTGAAATTCGTGGCGTCCGCCTTCAGGGTCCAGTGCATAGACGGTCCATTCGCCGTTTTCAGGGCTGCGCACAAGTTGGTGTACTTCCATTCCCAGCAGCACTGCGCCCCCCGCCTTGCGCACTTTTTCAGCAGCGGCCTCCCACATTTGGCCGGGGCCCAGCCGCGGATACCTGAAATGCTCGACCAGGGTTTTCGGGGTGCTGCCTTTGCGCCGCAGCCAGGCGGGAATCAGGGCATTTCGCACCGCACCACCCAACGATAGCCCCTTGATTCTCTGCGCCGCCCAATCTGCGGAAATTTCCTTGCATTTCATGCCCCAGACTTTTTCCGTATAAGACTCGAAAAAAATGCTGAACAAACGGCGCCCGAACTGGTTGGTCACCCAGTCCTCAAAAGTGTGTGCATCGCGAATGGGAAACAGTCGCGCTTTGAAATACGAAGCCATGCACCAGGCAGACTGGAAAAAGCCCAGCTTGGTCAGGGCGTCAAGAGCCCGTAAGGGATAGTCGAACAACTTGCCCTGGTAGAAAATGCGCGACTTACGCGGACGGTTGATCAGCTGGTCGCCGAGAATCTCGTCCCACAATGCTTCAATTTCCTTTGAACGGGAAAAAAACCGGTGACCGCCCACGTCGAAGCGAAAGCCCTTGTACCTCTCGGTGCGTGATATTCCTCCCACGTGAACCGGATCGCGCTCCAGTACAGTAACCTTGGCCCCTGCTGCAGTGAGACGATAAGCCGCGGTCAGGCCGGCCGGGCCTGCTCCAATGCAAATCACGCGCGGCAGTTTCTGCGGCAAATCAGGCACCCTTTGTCCCCCTCGTGCGCGCCATTCTTTGATTCAGCATTGCGTTAAATGCCCCGGTGTGCAAGTACCAGTCACGCTGATCGCCGCAGCGGCTTTCTCGCAAAGGGTTTTTGACTTGCGTATCATCACCGGATGCGCCGGTCTTTGCCAATGGTTCCCCAAGCCACAGTCCTTATCCTCACGCCGGTAAAAGACGCCAACGCGTGCCTGCACAGCTATTTTGCGGGTTTGCGCCGACTGGACTATCCACGCGAACTCCTGTCGGTTGGACTGCTGGAAAGCGACAGCGTGGACGGAACATTTGAAAAATTTCAGGCTGAGCTGAGTGCGTGTTCCAGGCATTTTGCATCTGCGCGGATCTGGAAAAGAGATTTTCACTTCCAACTTCCGCCGGGCAAGAATCGCTGGGACCCAAGCATACAGAAAAACCGTCGCTCCGTGCTGGCCAAAAGTCGAAATTTCCTGCTGTTCAACGCGCTGCAAGAACATGACTGGGTGCTTTGGCTGGACGTCGACGTCATCGAGTACCCGCCAGACCTGGTTCAGCAGTTGCTCGCGACCGGCAAAGACATTGTGCAGCCGCACTGTGTGAAGGAGTTTGGCGGACCTACATTCGACCGCAATGCCTGGCGTGACCACGGCAGGCTGCACATGGAGCATATGCGCGGCGAAGGCGACCTGGTCGAGCTTGATACCGTGGGCGGCACGGTGCTGCTGGTGCGTGCCGACATTCATCGGGAGGGGCTCATATTTCCGACTTTCTTCATTGGGCGGCCGGTAGCCCGAGCGCGACGTGATAACCTGTGCCATTCGCGTTTAGATTTCC
>SHZL01000192.1 GCA_009692275.1 Lysobacterales bacterium
AGGTCGATATAGACCTTGCTATCAGCTGCGCAATAGAACGGCCCCATGGCTGACTGGCCCATGCCACAGCCTGTCGGGTAGCTGTCGGTGTAGATCACCAGCCTGGGTTCTTCGTACTGGCCGTTGTGGCGGGCAAATTCGGCGGTCCACACGTCTTCGGTATCCGCCAGCGCCACGGTAACAAAATCGTATAACTCCTGCTCCTCCGCGGTGGCCTGGTAGGGAGTGTTCGTGGTTTGCGCAGGGCCACCGGTGAGTTGGTTGGGATCGATCAGGCCGGCCTGCCACAGGATCACCCCCAGTACGATCATAACCAGGATGCCCTTGATGCCAAAGCGGCGCCCAACCAGGCTGAGCAACATGCCGGCGCCGGCTGAGGAGCCACCCATGCTCCTCGAACCGCGGGCATCATCTACATTGCTGCTGGACCTTCTGCCTTTCCATTCCATGCTTGACTCCCCTGACTGATCCCTGGATTCGACCCCTGGATAAAACATTCGCGCTTTGCACGAACATGTTTGTATCATACCCGTGGCGAGGCAAAGCAACCAAGGCAACAGACCGGAACGCGCCCGTTAAGCCGGAGTATCAGCGATGAAAAAAAGTTATCAACTGCAACGCTTGAGCGCGAGCCTGATCGCATTGCTGCTGCTTGCTGCAGGGGTCGTGTCGACGGCCATGGCCGCCAGGCTGCCCGATCTTCCCCAGGCTTTCGACGCAGGCTGGAAGGGTGAAAAAACCTGCGAAGTACTGTACGAAACGGAGACCGTGCGGGTAGGGCGGTGCAGTTTCGCCCCCGGCGTTGGACATGAAAAACATTATCATTACCCGCATTTTGGTTACGTGCTGGCAGGCAGCACGATGCAAATCACCGATGACGAGGGGGTTGTTGAAGTGCGCAAGGTCATCACCGGAAGCACATGGTCTACCAGCGAAATTACCATCCATGAAGCGCTGAATATTGGCGATACGACCACCAGCTACCTGATCGTGGAACCCAAATACACTCTAACCGAGTAACGCAGAATGAAAATTTTTACTGCCATCGCGCTGGGTATTCTTACCCAGTATTGTTTCGCCACTGAACGGCCGGCTTTAGTCGAAGATGCACCCTACGCTCCCGACTCCGGCAGCATGATCATCCGTTGCGGGCATTTGATTGACGGGGTAAGTGCTGTCCCCAGAGACAATGCGACCATTGTGATTGAGCACGGCTGGATCGTCAGCCTTTCATTTGGGACACAGGTGATTGCTGATCTGCCGGTGCTGGACTTGTCAGGGCAAACCTGCCTGCCGGGGTTGATCGACATGCATACCCATATCCTGGAAGTTCCGTCCAATACCGCCGACCAGACGCAAATATTCAAGCACACACTGGAAAGCACGCTGGCAACCGGGAAAGAGATGAGCCTGGTAACCCTGAAAGCGGGGTTCACCACAGTGCGAAATGTCGGCACTTACTATGGCATGGCCGAATTTCAACTGCGTGACCTGATCAACGCCGGCGAAGTGATCGGCCCGCGCATGCAGGCGGCTGGTTTTTACCTGACCATTCCCGGTGGTGGCGGCGACTTGCTCACACCGGGCATCAAGGAAAGCGACATTCCTGACTACCTGCACCTCGGGATTGCGCGGGGACCGGAGCAGTTCCGGCAAAAGGCCCAGCTTGCCGTCGCTAGCGGCGCCGACCTGCTCAAGCTGATTGCCTCGGGCGCAGTGCTGGCCTACGGTGGCGTTCCGGGTTCGCCGGAAATGACGCCCGAAGAAATTGCGGCAGCCGTGAAAGTCGGACATGCGGCCGGTATTCGTGTCGCTGCCCATGCTCATGGCGCACAGTCGATCAAGGAAGCCATCCTGGCGGGCGCGGACACGATCGAGCATGCCTCCCTGATCGATGATGAAGGCATTGCGCTGGCGCGCGAACGCAATGTGGCCTTGTCGATGGATATCTACAATGGCGACTGGATTGCGGTTGAAGGCAAAAAGGCCCACTGGCCGGAAGAATTCCTGCGCAAGAACGATGAGACCACGCTGGCCCAGCGGCAGAATTTTCGCAAGGCTCACGCTGCCGGAGTGCCCATCGTGTTCGGTACGGACGCCGCGGTCTATCCGCATGGCCTGAATGCGCGCCAATTCGCCTACATGGTGGAATGGGGCATGACCCCGATGGAAGCCATCCAGGCAGCCACATCCATTGCGGCCCGGTACATGGGCTGGAATAAGATCACCGGCAGCATTGGTCCGGGCATGTTTGGCGATGTCATCGCCGTCAGCGGCGATCCGCTGCAGGACATCAGCGTGCTGGAGCACGTTGATGTAGTGGTGAAAGGCGGCCTCTTGTTCAAACAGACCGTGGCCCGGTAGCTGCCGCCATGGCCATGCGCATTGCGGCCATCCTGATCGCACTGACCGGCCTGCTGGTGCTGGTATTTCCCGAATCTGCAACGGCCACCATTGGTACTGCCACGGCCTGGTTCATTACCATTCTTGGCTGGCCTGTTTTGTGGCTGTCCAGCCTGCTGCTTTTGTTATGTGTTTTCCTGGTGTTGGGGCCCTGGGGCAGCCTGCGCCTGGGAACAGATGATGAGCGGCCTGAGTTTGGTACCTTCTCCTGGCTGTCCATGCTGTTTGCTGCAGGTATGGGCTCCGGGCTGGTGTTCTGGGGAGTGGCTGAGCCGCTGACGCATTTCTCCAGTCCGCCGGTTGCCGGGCAGCCTGCGGCCCTGCAGTACAGCACCGCCATGGCGGTTACCTACTTCCACTGGGGCTTGCACGCGTGGGCGATCTACGCCGTTTCCGGCCTGGTGGTGGCATGGTTTACGTATCGCTTTGCGGCGCCGGAGGCGCCGTCCGGCGCCTTGCAGGAAGGATTGAAAGACTGGCTGCGCCCATCCTGGCTCAGCGCCCTCGGTGCAACCGCCAACGTGGTTGCCATTGCAGCAGTGGTGTTCGGTGTGGCCGGTGCATTGGCCAACGGCACGATGTTGATCCATCACGGCCTGGACAAGGCCTCTGGCCGGGAATTGCCGGTTGCCGGCAGCTATGCGCTCATCCTCTCCGCCATGGGCATTGCTTTCCTGGCCTCTGCCAACTCGGGAATCCAGCGCGGCATCCTGTGGCTCAGCAACGGTAACGTCCTGCTGGCTGTGCTCTTGCTGCTGGCTGTGTTGTGGCAACAGGATGCCGGCATTGCCCTGAATTCATTGTGGGATGGCCTGCTGCAATACGCCAAAATCCTGCCGCAGTGGTCGGTCCACCAGGCCGTGGTGAATGCCAGCCTGGACTGGTCTGGTGGCTGGACCATCACCTATCTTTTGTGGTGGATCGCCTGGACACCCTTTGTGGGCATTTTCATCGCCCGCATCAGTCGTGGACGCAGCATCCGCGGCTATATCCTGGGCGTGGTGGGCGTGCCGGTGGCGTTTACCCTGGTTTGGTTTGCGGTAATGGGCGGCGGCGCGTTCGCCTACGATGCCAGCCATGGAGGGGTGTTGCTGCAGGCGGTATCGCACGACTACACCGCACCCTTGTTCCTATGGCTTTCGGACATGGGTAGCTGGGGCAGCAGCTTAAGTTACATGGCCTGCCTGTTGCTGTTTGTTTTCCTGGTCACCAGCGCGGATTCGGCCTCTTATGTCATGGGCATGCTCAGCCGCAACGGCGATCCTGATCCTCCCATGCGCAACAAAATGATCTGGGGCGGCGTGACAGTCCTGCTTGCAGGGGGTCTGCTGGCGCGGAGGTCAGCGGACGTGAACAAGGCCGTGGCCATTGCCGGTGCCATACCGTATACGCTGCTGCTGATGTTGCAGCTTTTGGCCTGGGGCAGGAGCTTCTGGCGCACTGCCCTGAAGAAATGAAGCCATGGCCTGACTCATTTGGGAGTACTATTTGTCTTGAACCGCATTGTCGGGAGGAGCCATGACCATTTGTCCCGTTGCATTAGCCGTAGGGTGCAAGAAATGCCCCGTTTTTTCCATTTGCCCGCTAAAGTCGGTGATTGGCGACCACAAAAAGGGGGCGACGCCGTCCTCCGCGCCAGGTGCAAAAAAGAAAGAGGGAAACTAGTCGGAGGCCGCCGCGCAAGGCGGTAGCCCAGGTTATATACGGAAGGCGCGTAATCTGCTGGCCTCGTTCCTTGCATATTGGTAGGATGTGAAATCCTGAATATTCACCCCGTAAATGGAACCCGCCATGTTTGACAAACATAAAGCCAGCAAGACCAGTGAACCCCGGATGGTAGAACCTGAATTGGCACCACGCACCAGCCCGCAGGGCTCGCCTGCTTTTGCGGTGGCCGGCAAAGCTGCTGTTATCGGACCGGGAATTGTGATTGACGGAGATATCAGCGGCAGCGAAAACCTCGTCATAGAAGGCAAAGTCAGGGGCCGCATTCACCTCGTTTCACACGAAGTTACCGTGGGACAGTCGGGTGAAGTCAACGCGGATATATCGGCCAAGGTGATACGCGTGGCCGGGAAGATCAAGGGTGACCTTAGTGGCAAGGAAAAGGTCATCATCAGCAGTACCGGCAATGTTCACGGCAATATCGTAGCGCCCAGGATGCTGCTGGAAGATGGGGCGGTTTTTAAGGGCAGCATTGACATGGATCCACGTGAACCGGCATCACAAGCTGTGGCACAAGCTGTGGCACAAGCTGTGGCGCCGGCTGTGGCTCAACCTGTGGCCCAGTCCGCCAGCAGGGCAGCTGCGCCAAATTCGGTGGCAACATCGGCGGCGGCGGCGGCAAAGGCCGGCGCTTCAGCCGAGCCTAATGCCACTCCGAATCCTTCCAGTAAGGCCCCGGACCTTGCACTGAAAAGCGGTTAACCGCAAAGGTCGCTGCATGGGCTGGTAATCGGCCTGTGCATCAATTATCAGCATGAGCAATAGCAATAGCAGGAGTTAGCTTCTTGAGCCTGGCAGTACGAGAGCAGGGTAAGGGGCCCGGGACGATAGCGGAAGGACGCAGTGACGGGCGCCAGGCGAGCAAATTATTGCCGCTGCTGCTGGACCAGATCGATTCCAAACGCCGTATCACGGTGCTGGAGTTGGGCCGGGCACAGCCCGAGACCATTCATTTTTTTTCTTCCTTCCGCTGCAAAATTCATGTGGTAGACCTGTATTCCGAACTGCACGCAGGCAGGTTCGACCGCAGTTCTTCAGGCATGACGCTGCAGCGGCAATTCCAGGAGTTGTTCCATTTTGATAAAGGCACGGTGCTGGACGTTTGCCTGCTGTGGGACCTGCCACACTACCTGGAAGAGAAACTGCTGCGTGCATTCAGCAGCGCTTTGTGGCCATGGTTGCAACCAGGGTCCATGGCGCACGCTTTTGGCGTTCACAGCGCCGCCACCACGCTGCTGAATCGTGAGTACGGCATCATCGACAGCAAGACCATTTCCGTGCGGCATCGATCGACGGAGCAGCTCAAGAACAGTCCCCACCCTCAATCCTTCATGCA
>SHZL01000193.1 GCA_009692275.1 Lysobacterales bacterium
CTCTGCTGCAACTGGCCGGAGCCAGCCATGCCGAGGCGCAGGCTTTCGTGGCTGAACCGTGGAATGCAACCTTGCTGCTGTTGTCGCTGCTGCTGCTGCTCTACCACGGCATGCTTGGTTTGCAGGTCGTGATAGAAGACTACGTGCATCATCGCGCGCTGGAGTTGAGCATGCATTTTGTGCTGCGTGCCGCCACCTTGCTTGCCGCCACGCTCGGCGTCATCCACATCATGAAGCTGACGCTCGGGGCCTGAAGAATGAACAAATCCTACGAAGTCAAAGAGCATTATTACGATATCGTGGTCGTAGGCGCCGGCGGTGCCGGGCTGCGAGCAACCATGGGCCTTGCCGCCACCGGCCTGAGCACGGCGTGCATCTCCAAGGTATTTCCCACGCGCAGCCACACTGTTGCGGCCCAGGGCGGCATGTCTGCCGCCCTCGGCAACATGGGTGAAGATGACTGGCGCTGGCATATGTATGACACGATCAAGGGTTCCGACTGGTTGGGCGACCAGGACGCAATCGAATACATGTGCCGGGAGGCCGTGCCCGCCGTGGTGGAGTTGGAGCACTTTGGCGTGCCCTTTTCCCGCACCGAGGATGGACGGATTTACCAGCGGCCCTTTGGTGGCATGACGACACATTATGGAGCGGGCGTTGCACAGCGCACCTGCGCTGCCGCGGATCGCACCGGGCATGCCATATTGCACACGCTATACCAGCAGTCGCTTAAACACGATGCGACTTTTTACATTGAATATTTTGCTACCGACTTGCTGATGGACGATAACGGCAGGTGCCTCGGCGTGCTCGCCTGGAATTTGGCGGACGGTACTTTGCACCTGTTCCGTTCACACGCCGTCATTCTCGCCACTGGAGGATATGGCCGCAGCTATTTTTCCTGTACCTCCGCGCATACCTGCACCGGGGATGGCAATGGCATGGTGTTGCGCGCCGGGCTGCCCTTGCAAGACATGGAGTTTGTGCAGTTTCATCCCACCGGTGTGTATGGCGCCGGTGTCCTGATCACCGAAGGGGTGCGGGGAGAAGGCGGCTTCCTCACCAATTCCAGGGGCGAGCGATTCATGGAACGCTACGCGCCCAATGCAAAGGACCTCGCCTCGCGCGACGTGGTCAGCCGTTCAATGACTATCGAAATCCGCGAGGGCAGGGGTGTGGGGCCCAAAGCCGACCACATTTTCCTGAACCTGCAGCACCTGGGTCCGGAAGTCATCCATGAGCGCCTGCCAGGCATTGCCGAGAGCGCGCAGATTTTTGCCGGGGTGGACGTCACCCGTGACCCCATACCGGTGCTGCCCACCGTCCACTACAACATGGGTGGAATTCCTACGAACTATCACGGCGAAGTCGTTACCCTCAAGGACGGCAACCCGGATAGCGTAGTGCCGGGCTTGTTTGCCATTGGCGAAGCAGCCTGTGTTTCGGTACACGGCGCCAATCGCCTCGGATCTAATTCGCTGCTGGACCTCATTGTCTTTGGGCGCGCCGTAGCCCATCGCTGTGCAGCGACTATCCAGGCCGGAGCGAAGCATGCCCCGGTGGCCGCTGCTGCGGTAGACAAACTGGTCGGCGAGTTCGACCGGTTCAGATACGCGTCCGGTGAACTGTCCACCGCGCACATCCGTGCGGAGATGCAGCAGGTCATGCAAAACAATGCAGCCGTGTTCCGCACCGGTGAGATCCTGCAGGAGGGATGTGCCTTGATCGACACGGTATACCAGTCGTTCGCGCAGGTACGGGTCAGCGACAGGTCGCTGGTGTGGAATTCGGACCTCGCCGAAACGCTGGAACTACGCAACCTGCTGGGATGTTCCGTCACCACCATGGTTTCGGCAGAAAATCGCAAGGAAAGCCGCGGCGCGCACGCGCGGGAGGACTTTCCCCAGCGCGATGACGCACAGTGGATGAAACACAGCTTGTGCTGGATGGATGATGCGGGCAAGGTAAGCCTCGACTATCGCCCGGTGCACATGTATACGCTCAGCGAAGATGTTGCGGTCGTTCCGCCCAAACCCAGGGTGTACTAGGAAGTACCGCTATGAATTTTACAGGGAATTTTGCAGGACTTTCGACGGCAGAAACAATGGCTGGCAAGGCATGCCCCAAGTGGAGGGCCGGTAATGGCTGAGTTTCGTTTAGCAAAAAACGCACGGGTTGAAAAAGGCCGGTCTTTCCGCGCCACCGCGAATGCGGGCAATACCCGAACGTTTCACATCTACCGCTGGAGCCCCGACGATGACCTCAATCCGCGAATGGATTCCTACGAAGTAGATCTCGATCACTGCGGGCCCATGGTGCTGGACGCCATTATCAAGATCAAGAATGAAATCGATCCCAGCCTGACGTTTCGCCGTTCCTGCCGGGAAGGTATCTGTGGCTCCTGCTCGATGAACATTGATGGCACCAACACGCTGGCCTGTATCAAACCCATCGCCGAGGTGAAAGGGGACATAAAAATCTATCCTCTGCCGCATTTGCCGGTAATCAAGGATATCGTCCCGGACATGACGCATTTCTATGCGCAATACGCCACCATCAAACCCTGGATCAGCACCCAAAGCTCTGCTCCACCGGACCGCGAGCGATTGCAGTCAAAGGAAGACCGGGAAAAGCTGGATGGCCTGTATGAGTGCATCCTGTGTGCTTGCTGTTCCACTTCGTGCCCCAGTTACTGGTGGAACGGGGATCGCTACCTCGGCCCGGCGATTTTGTTGCAGGCATACCGCTGGCTGGTTGATTCACGTGATGAGTCCAGCGGCGAACGCCTGGACGAACTGGAAGATCCGTTCCGGCTTTACCGCTGCCATACCATCATGAACTGCACGCGCACCTGCCCCAAGGGCTTGAATCCCGCCAGGGCGATTGCGGAAATAAAGAAGATGCTGGTTGCCCGGAAGGGCGTCTGAGCAGACCTGCCATATGGAAACCACGCAGCGCGTCAAGCGGCTGAAATGGTTATGCCGGAGGGGCATGAAAGAACTGGACGTTCTGCTGGAGACCTTCATCGCCGGGTTTGAGCGGCAACTGGACGCAGGCGCCTGGCCGGAATTCGAAGCACTGCTGCAAACTGAAGACGATCGCATCTGGGACTGGGTGCAGGCTCCTGGGAGTCCCGATGCCGCAGGTTTCCATCAACTGTTAGCAACAATACGCCATGGAACAGCCAGCCAGCATTGAACTGCGCACCGGCCCGGACCGGCAATACCGCGTGGCTGCCACGCTGCTATGGCTGCTTGCCGTGACGAACATGCTGGTCTATGCAGAAGTTCTGGCATGGCCATGGCTAGTGCTCGCTCTGCTGTTGCTGGCAGTGCTGAATCCCTGGTTCGGGAGTTCTGTAGAGGCTGAGAGCCGTGTGCAGATCTTTCGCGACGGTAGCGCAATCACCCGTCAACAGCACGGCAGGTGGCAAGGGCACGGCTGGTCCAACCGCTGGGCAACCGTTTTGCGCCTGCATGCGAATCCAGGTGCGCAGCCTGTTCCCGCAGCACATGTTCTGGTCTGCGCCTCGCGCAATTCCGCGAGGGACTATCGCCACTTGCTGGTATGGAACCGCTTTCCACCGGGCGCCGCCATCCCCGGCACGCCGGGCACGCAGCTTTGAGCAATGCGGGAACATGACGACGGCTACCTCAGCCCTTACCGGCAGACCGGACAGGCGGCCGTTATTGGCAGGGGTCGGTAAACTTTACCGGGCATGATGTCCTGCCACAGGCTGCAGTGGACCTGATACAAACTGGATTTGCTGAATCAACTCAAAAAAACAGGCACAATGACTGAGTAAGTGCCCTGTATGAATTCTTATGAACCCTAAGTGGAGGCAGTCGTGAAAAAAGAACAAAAGCTGGATCGTCGGAGTTTCCTTAAAGTTGGAATGCAGGCTGGCGGCGGCATTCTCGCGCTGGCGGCCATTCCCATGAGCCTGGTTGCGCAGGATGCGGTTGCGGAAAGCGATCCACTGGCGCAGGCCCTGGGCTATAAAGCTGACGCCAGCGCAGTGGATACCGCCAAGTTCCCGAAGCGCGCAGGTGAGGCCGGCGCCAAGCAGTTTTGCCATAACTGTGCCCTGTATAGCGGGGACGCGGATAGCGCGTCTGGACCTTGCAGTATCTTCCAGAACAAGCTGGTCGCGGGTAAGGGCTGGTGTAACGCCTGGGTAGCCAAGTCTTGACTGAGAGCTGGCTTGATTAAAGAACTGGCTTAACTCAAACAAAGACCGGCATATCGCCCTTATATTGGAACTGATGTCGGCCTGTCCTTGCAGGCCCATCGGTTTTCCGCATTCGGCGCATGCACCCTGATCGGAACCTCACGGTACGTTGTGCAACGAACCTGCCACGCGCGCCTGTTTGCCGGGCCACTGGCTTCGTTTTTTTCTGGGGCTGTCAGCTGGTCATCGATTCTGCCGCGATTACCCTGCCGCTCGGAATTACCCAAAGCAAGGAATATGCGGAACTTGAGTGGCCTCTTGACCTGCTGTTAGCGGTGGTGTCGGTGTCCTACGCAGTGGTCTTTCTCGGCACCATAGTAAAGCGCCGTGTCAGCCATAACCGGGAGGTCCGCTAGCGGTTTCATGACCATGGTATTCTTTGGCCTTGGCACCTTGCCATCGATGTTGGGGCTCACGCTCGCTGCATGGATGGCATACACGCTCGCCTATCAGCAAGAAACAGCTCACATGCACCACTGAACAGGCTTGACCGGACATGCGTAACATTCCTTTTCCCGTTTGGCGACTGATGCTGGCCTACTCCCTGATGATGGCAGGGACGTCCATGGTCGTATTGATTGCCGGCATCATCGGGGTCGCCATGGCGCCAACTGCTGCAGTGGCAACGCTCCCGGTCGCCCTCGCCGTGGTAGGCCTGGCCAGCTCAACATTGCCCACCGGAAAACTGCTGGCCCGCTTTGGGCGCAACAAAGTATTCAGGGCCTACGCGGTCCTGGCCATTGGCAGTGCGCTGTTTGCCTCGGCCAGCCTCGCGCACGCAAGTTTTGCCGGGTTTTGCCTTGCATCGTTCATGATGGGCTGGGCGACCGCGGCAGGTCATCAGTACCGTTTTGCCGCATTGGAAGCAGTACCAGCACATCTCGCGCCCAAGGCAATCTCTGCGCTGCTGCTTGGCGGCTTACTCGGTGCATTCGTTGGCCCAGAGTTGGCCGTCAGGGGTCGCTGGCTGCTGGAAACAGAGTTCGCTGGTTCATTCCTGCTATTGGCAGCGGCTTACCTGGTGGGCTTGTTTATCATCAGTTCTCACCGCGACTCGAAGCACTTTGCTCCCATCCATGCCGGTAACAGTGGCCGGCCGATTGGTGTCATCCTGCGCTCACCGGCAGTGCTGCTGGCCGTTGGCGCAAGCGGCATAGCTTATGGCGTCATGAGCCTGATCATGAGCGCAACTCCTATCAG
>SHZL01000194.1 GCA_009692275.1 Lysobacterales bacterium
TAGTAGGTCATGGTATTGCCTTTGAACAGCGATGGGTCTTGTGTTGCGAAGCCCGGGTCGTTGACCAGGATCAGTACGGTTTTGCCTTTTACATCTACATCCGCGTAATCGTCCCAGCCATATTCTGGCGCAACGATCCCGTATCCGACAAAAACCACTTCGCTGTTTTCCACCCGGGATTCCGGCACGACGCGGCGGGTTTGCAACACCATCTCTGTTCCGTAGCTTACGAGGCGGTCAGCTTTGGAAAGGTGAAACGTCATTTGCGCCGTGGCCGGATCTGTCGTGGAGGAAACCAGCTCGACTGCTTGCTGATAACTGTCACCAAACATGGGCTGCAGGCCCATGGAACGAAACTGCTTTTCCATGAAAGCCAGGGTCAATTTCTCGCCTTCCGACATGGGCTCACGTCCGCCGTATGCATCGGAAGAAAGTTCGTTAATGTTGGCCATGATGCGTTCGAGGTCAGTTACCGGGGCGGCGTCATCGAGGCTGATTTCAGCATGCATCTCCGCAACCTGCGGAGCAGCAACGGGTTCCTGGTTACACGCATTCAGTGCCAGCAGGCAGACGACGAGGAGACAGATGCGGAAGAACATTCGGGTCACTCCATTCATGGAAAAAAACAGGTACGTGTCAAATCTTCATTCCGCGCATATTAAGCCAGATTGTCCGGTGCTGCTTCCCGGTATTGATTCCCGCTCCGCACCCTAGCCAACTTCGGCAAACCTGAAAATTTTCGGTTCTGGTTCCAGTCTCACCCCAAATGTGTCCCACACTCTTGCCTGGACAAGTTGGGCTAATTCCCAAACAGCCAGACCGCTGCACTGGCCCTGGTTCACCAGCACCAGGGCATGCTGACCGGAAACGGCAGCCCCGTTCATCTCAAAGCCTTTCAAATCGCAGTGCTCAATCAGCCATGCGGCAGAAACCTTGATGCCAGCGCCGCCGGCATCCCAGGAGGGCAGGGCAGGAAAGCGGTCACTTAATTGCTGATACAAAGTAGCGGGCACCAGGGGGTTCTTGAAGAAACTCCCCGCATTGCCAATTACCGCGGGATCCGGTAGTTTCTTCCGGCGCAATCGGATCACCGCCGCAAAAACATCGGCCAGGCTTGTGCCCCCGGGCGAAGACTTTTCCAGTTCCGCCGCTAGTCCGGAGTATGCCACCTGGGCAGTGAAATGCTTTTTCAGAATCAGCCTGGTCGAAGTGATCAGGTACCTGTCGGGTTGTGCAGCTTTGAACAGGCTGTCGCGATAACCGAGCAAACATTCTTGTTTGCTCAAAACCACCCAAGTTGCAGTATGCCAGTCCCAGGCGGTTACCGAGTCGAGCACTGAGGCCAATTCCACGCCGTACGCGCCAATATTCTGCAGGGGTGCCGCTCCGGCAAGTCCCGGGATGAGCGCCAGGTTTTCAATGCCCGAAAAGCCACGCGCGACACTCCAGGCAACCAATTCATGCCAGCTTTCTCCGGCGCCGACTTCGAGCAGGACTTCGTCCGGGTTCTCCCTGCGGATTTCAATACCGGAAAGCCGGTTCAGATACACGATTCCCGGTACGTCTGTTACAAACAGGACATTACTGCCGCCGCCCAGCACGAAATCGCGCGCCGGGTCGAAGCCGGGCACTGACAAGAGGTCCTCTTCTGTTTCAATGGTGATGAGAATTCCGGCCCGGGCGGAAATACCGAAGGTGTTGAGGCGGTCCAGCGGCTGGTTTTCGGCTACTTTCATTCCACAGACATGCCGTTGATCGCCTTGAGGCAGTCTTCCACCAATCCGGGGCCCTGATAAATCATGCCGGTATAGAACTGCACGAGGTTGGCCCCGAGTTGCAGCTTGTTCACAGCATCCTGGCCGCAGGTGATGCCGCCGACACCGACCAGTGCCATTGTGGCTGGAAGCTGTTGGCGAAAGGCCTGCAGGATGTGGTCGGCTTTTGGCTTCAGCGGTCTGCCGGACAACCCGCCACTTTCGCCGGCATGCGGCAAGCCGGCAACACCCTCCCGGTCAATGGTGGTGTTGGTCGCAATCACCGCATCCATGCGGTTGCTGGCCACTACCCGGGCAATGTCTGCAATCTCAGCAGGCTGCAGGTCCGGGGCCACCTTCACGGCAATGGGAACGCGGCGGCCATGTTCCCGGGTCAGCAAAACCCTGCGTTGCTCCAGCTGCCCGAGCAGATCCTCCAGCGCGGCAACCGCCTGCAGGGAGCGAAGGTCCCTGGTATTGGGCGAAGAGATGTTTACCGTGATGTAGCCGGCCCAGGGGTAGACCTTTTCGAGACAGTGCAGGTAGTCTTCCGCTGCGCGCTCCATGGGTGTATCGGCGTTCTTGCCTATATTGATTCCGAGGATGCCTTTGAAGCGATGCTCCCGCACTCGCTGCACGAGAAAATCCACACCTTTGTTGTTAAAGCCGAGGCGGTTGATCAGGGCCTGCTTCTCGGGCAGTCGAAAAACCCGCGGTCTGGGGTTGCCTGGCTGGGGGCGGGGGGTGATGGTTCCCACTTCCACAAAACCAAAACCCAGGTCCCCCAAGGCTTCAAAATACTCGGCGTTTTTGTCCAGCCCGGCAGCGACGCCAACCGCATTGGGGAATTCCAGCCCCATGCAATGAACCGGCCGGCCGGGAACTGCACATCGCCGGCGCGTCGCGCCAAGGGTATGAGCCAGGCGCAGGCTTTGCAAGGCAAGCAGGTGCGCCTGTTCCGGGTCAGTAGCGAAAAGCACTTTCTGGGCGAGCCGGTAAAACATCAGAGGCTTACCTGGTGGTGTTCAAAGGTCAAACTTGATGCCTTGCGCCAGCGGTAATTCCTTACCCCAGTTGATCGTGTTCGTCTGGCGCCGCATATAGGCCTTCCAGGCGTCGGAACCGGATTCACGCCCGCCGCCGGTTTCCTTTTCGCCGCCGAATGCGCCTCCAATTTCCGCACCGGAAGTGCCAATATTCACGTTGGCAATACCGCAATCGGAACCGGTTGTAGACAGGAATTGTTCCGCGTGCCGCATGTCGTTGGTAAAGATGGCTGAGGACAGGCCCTGGCGCACATCGTTCTGCATCGCAATGGCTTCATCCAGAGTGGCGAAAGGTATTACATACAATATCGGGGCAAAGGTTTCCTTCTGCACCACCGGCCAGCTGTTGTTGGCCTTGATGATGGTGGGTTCAACAAAGAAGCCCGGCCGCGTCATCCTTTTCCCGCCGCACAGGATCTCTCCTCCGGCCGCTCTCGCTTCGGCGACAGCTGCTTCAAACCGGCCAACACTGGAGGCATCCGTCAGCGGCCCCATCAGTGTTCCCTGTTCCAGCGGATCACCGACACGGACCTGCTGGTAGGCGCTAACCAGCGTGGCGGTCACCTGGTCGAAAACAGATTCGTGAACGAACAGCCGGCGAGTGGTGGTGCAACGCTGGCCTGCGGTGCCTACCGCACCAAATACAATGCCCGGGATCGCCATTTTGAGGTCGGCGCTCTGGTCCAGGATAATGGCGTTGTTGCCGCCAAGTTCCAGCAGGCTTCTACCCATCCGGGCGGCCACCCTGGCGCCGACCTGGCAGCCAATAGCAGTGGAACCGGTAAACGACAGCAGGTCAACGCGGTTGTCATCGGCGAATTTTTCGGCCAATGCATGGCCAGGCTCCATGAAGCTCAGGAAAATTGGCGGGAATCCTCCCTGCAGCAAGGCGTCGTTGCAGATGTTCTGTACTGCAATGGCACACAGCGCGCCCTTGGGTGAGGGCTTCCAGACGGTCACGTTGCCGCATATGGCTGCAATGAACGCATTCCATGCCCAAACGGCAACGGGAAAATTGAAGGCTGAGATGACGCCAACGACTCCATACGGGTGCCATTGCTCATACATGCGGTGGTGGGGGCGTTCTGAATGCATGGTCAAACCGTACAGCATGCGTGACTGGCCCAGGGCGAGGTCACCAATGTCGATCATTTCCTGCACTTCTCCGTCGCCCTCAGCCTTGATCTTGCCCATTTCCAGGCTGACCAGGCTACCTAAATCCGCTTTATTCCGGCGTAGAGCTTCCGTGCACAGCCGAACTGCTTCACCGCGCCTCGGCGCAGGTACCATGCGCCACTCAGAAAACACGCGACGGGCAGTGGCGATGATCTCTTCGTAATCCTCACCCGATGCACCGTACACACGGGCAATGACGTCACCGTTGGCCGGGTTTATGGACTCAATGATTCCGTTATCGCGGCTTGTCGACCATTTACCCGGACCAAAGCAGGCTCCGGGATTAGTTTGTTTTATTCCGAGGGCTTGCAGCAACTCCATGATTTTCACTGTCCTCTTTATAGTTGACCGCTGGCAAAAGCCAGGCTGGCATAGCGGGGCATTATCGCATTCGCCATTCTGCCGTGCACCCCGTCCGAGCGGAACAAGCCTTCGGCAGCGATTTTGCAGTGTTCGGGAACTCGGCCAGGAGGCCCCGGTCATAGAAAGCGTCAGACCGGGTAGACCTCGGGACCGGCCCCGTAGTTTGGTGGTTGCTCTGAGCGCGCTCGACAATATCAGCATGGTATGCTCAACCAGGGAGCCGAAACACATGACGGCAGTTAGCAGGGTATCGCTCGATCGGGCGGATTCCGGGATCGCCCAGCCCACAGCAAACGCGGTGATTTTACAGCGTGCGGCAGAGTTGGAGTGCGAGCGCATGAGCGAAGCGCAAGTTGATCAATTGTTGGTTGAGCGGGTTCAGAAAGGCGAGAAACATGCTTTCGACCTGCTGATCAGCAAGTATCAGCACAGGATCATCAGCCTGGTGGGACGTTATGTCCATGACCATGCGGAAGCGCAGGATGTAGCGCAAGAAGCGTTTATCAAGGCATACCGCGCTTTGAAGGGCTTTCGCGGAGACAGCGCTTTTTACACCTGGCTGTACCGGATCGCTATCAATACCGCCAAGAACTGGCTGGTTGCGCAGAAAAGACGGCCGCCATCGTCAGATATCGATGCAGTTGACGCAGAACAATATGACATGGACAGCCGATTGAAGGACAAGGCGACCCCCGAGAACGAGCTCCTGCGCGAAGAAATCAAAAAAACTGTTTACGACACCATCGCCGAATTACCCGAAGACCTTCGTACGGCCATCGTGTTGCGGGAAATGGAAGGCATGAGTTATGAAGAAATTGCCGTCACCATGGAATGCCCTATTGGTACCGTCCGTTCGCGAATATTTCGTGCACGGGAAGCTATTGATGACAAACTCAGACCCCTGGTAGAGGGGCGGTGAAACCTGGCAGGACACTTACAGAAATGAACATAGAATCCAATGAGCACCTTTCGTCTTTCATGGACGGTGAATTCAGCGAAGAAACCGGGCGTTTCCTGGTTCGACGACTGGGGGCGGACGACAGCTTGCGCCAGACGTG
>SHZL01000195.1 GCA_009692275.1 Lysobacterales bacterium
TCCTGGACGAGCCCACTACCGGCCTGCACTTCCAGGACATAGAGCAGTTGCTGGGAGTGCTGCATCGCTTGCGGGATCATGGCAATACCATGGTGGTTATTGAACACAATCTCGACGTCATCAAGACCGCCGATTGGGTCATTGACCTCGGCCCCGAGGGCGGAGACAAAGGAGGTGAAATCATTGCGCAGGGCACCCCTGAACAATTGGCGGAAATCCCGCACTCGTTCACCGGCCAGTTCCTGGCCCGCCTGTTGGAAAAGCCGCGGCACAGAAAGACCGCCTGAGCCCCGGGGCTTCGCTTTCCGGGTTCACTCCCGGCTAATGGGCCTCAACTTTCAGCAAGAAATGATAGCCCTGGCCTGCAGTGGAGATCAGCGTTAGTTCAACCGTCGAACCAACGACGATCTCCCGTTTTGGCTGCATCAGCATCAGGTGCAAACCGCCCGGTTCAAGAACTGCGGCTCCGGGCTCAATTGACCAGTGCATGAGCTCCTTCATCCGGCTGGTTCCGTGTTGGACCATGGTTTGATGCAGGCTGACACTGGCAAAACTGTCGCTTTCAAACGATATAATTTCGATGGTATCTGCGCCTGAATTGATAAAGCGTCCATAAGCAGCCGTCATGTTTGTGCCAGGTGGCATGCCTCGAACCCAGCCGTTGTCGAGAGACAGATGTGCATTTGTTGCGTTACCACTGCAGGCGAGCATCGATACTGCCAGTAAGGCTAGAATACAGAAGCTGGAAAAAATCTTTGCCCGATTAACCCCGATTTGCCGGTTTGCGCGTTTATCCGGATGCCTTGCGTGATTGCACGTATCACCCGTAACCCGAGATAGAAGGAACTCAAACATGAAGAAACTGTTACCCCTGTTGTTAGCCGCTGCTGCCGGCAATGTAGCCGTCGCCGAATCCCCCGCAAACAGCGACGACTCCATCACGATCTACTCGCGGATGCAACCCGGTGCCGTTTCGCCTGAATGGTATCGCCCCAGTGGCGGCAGCCAAATGGGAGGCAACGTGCCGGGTTATGCCATCGTACGCCACGACCGTGCGTACTCCATAGACAAGGGCGTTAATCCCCTGCGCGTGGCAGATGTAGCAGCCCTCATTGACCCAACCACCGTCACTTTTGAGTCGCTGGACCAGCAAGACACGCGGGTGCTGGAACAAAGTTTTCAGTTTGACCTGGTGAGCCAGGAGAAATTATTGCAGCGCTACCTTGGCCAGAAAATTACCGTTGAGCAAACCCGCGGCGACCAGGTCGACCTGGTGAAGGGTACCTTGCTGGGCATTGGCGATGGCCTTACCCTGCAAATGGATGACGGTAGCGTGCGAGCCATCCGCAGCTACAGCAACATCCAGTTCTCACAATTACCCGGTGGACTCAATACCCGGCCGACGCTGGAATGGCTGCTGGACAGCCCGACCAGCGGGACGCAGAAAACCCGCATCGCCTATGAAACCCAGGGTATGACCTGGTGGGCCGACTACAACATTATCCTGGATGAAGCCAAAGGCTGTGAGATGGACTTATCAGCCTGGGTCAGTATCATCAATCAGTCAGGGGCCAGTTACGACAACGCCAGGCTCAAGCTCATTGCAGGCGACGTTAACCGGGCGCAACCCGCAGTTCAGGAACGCGAAATAATGTTCAAGACTGCGGCAATGAGCGATTCAGCGGGATTTGCAGAAAAAGCGTTCTTCGAATACCACCTCTACACCCTGGGGCGGCGCACGGACTTGCCGGACAATTCAACCAAGCAGGTGGAGTTGTTGCCCACCACCGCCGGCGTGGCCTGTAGCAAGGAACTGGTGTTCGCGCCCACGCTTTCATACGCCTACTCGGGATACCAGCAACTGGAACAGGAATACGGGCGATACGGCAATGCGGATATTAATGTCTACCTGCGATTTGCCAACGAAGAAAAGCTAGGCCTGGGTATGCCGATGCCGGCGGGTCGGGTCAGGGTAAACCAGCTTGACGATGCCGATGGAAGCCTGGAGTTCATTGGCGAAGATGTGATCGATCACACGCCGCGTAACGAGGATGTCCTGATCCGCATGGGTAATTCATTTGACGTGGTTGGGGAACGTACCCAGACGAATTTTCGTGTCGACTCCCCCAGTCGCAACCTCTGGGAAACATCTGAGATCACGCTGCGCAACCATAAAGACCAGCCAGTGGACATTGTCGTGCTGGAAAACCTTTATCGTGGCGCAAACTGGACTGTCGAAGATAACAGCATGCCGTTTGAAAAAGAGAACAGTAACCAGATACGCTTCAATGTAACGATACCCAGCGAAGGTCAAAGTGTAATTCACTACACCGCACACTACACCTGGTGAGCGGAAACCAGATACCTACTGAGAATAGCCGGGGTTGGTTGTTTTACCGTACTCTGGCTTGTACGTGAGCTTGGGGCCGATGGCTGTCTCCGCGCGGGGGCGGCCATCGGTGGGATTTTGGCTGGAAAGCGATTTACCGTAGTTGTTGCTTGGCGCCGCATCCCAGATGATTATGTCGCCCAACTGATTATTGACACTGTGCCCGTAAACATAACCCTGGCCGTAGGCTGCTCTCTTCCTCACGACGCCAGTGGTATTGCCGGTTACGCGGCTGTTGACTATACCAAGCTCGGCGGCGCTCACGAACTGGACACTTGCATTGGCAGGCTGTGCGGCCTGGACGGGGGTGCCGCAGAGTAATGCCACCAGAGTCACTGCGAATAAACCATGATGATGAATTTTCATACACTCCCCTCCTGTTGCCGAACCAGTATAGAACAAACGGCCTGAATTTTGTGCTCTCTTGTTTTGCGCAATCTACCCTCAGAGTCTAGACTGGTTTACCTGAACTCTCACTGAATATTTACCGGAGCAAATTTGTATGCTGGAAATCACTAGTCACGGGAAGGTCCGGGAAATAAGGCTGAATCGTCCTCCTGCCAATGCGATGGACCCCGAGCTGATCACGGCGTTGACACAAGCCCTGGACCGGTCCGGAACAGAGGCTGATGCAGTGGTTGTCTCAGGAAACCCAGGGATGTTTTCAGCCGGCCTTGACATTCCTGCGCTGCTGCAGTTGGACCGGGAAGGCATAACCCGGTTCTGGCGGGCGTTCCTGCATTTGCTGCATGTCATTGCCCATATGCCCGTGCCAACTGCTTTTGCCCTCACTGGCCATGCTCCGGCCGGAGGCATCGTCATTTCCCTGTTCGGCGATTACCGCACCATGAGCGCAGGCAAATACAAAACCGGCCTCAACGAGGTACAGGTTGGCCTGGTTGTTTCACCGGTCATCAAAAACGCCCTGGTCCGCCTGCTGGGTCCACACCCGGCGGAAAAAATACTGGTCCTGGGAACCATGCTCAGTCCTGATCAGGCACTGGCTATTGGGCTTGTGGATGACCTGGCGGACACGCCGGAATCCACGGTGGCTAGAGCCATAGCCTGGTGCGATCATTTATTGAGCTTGCCACGCAACGCCATGTCCCTGACCCGGCAGATGTCGCGCCAGGACTTGCGCGATTATTTTGAACAGGAGGACCCGTACGGCGTCGAGGTATTTGTAGACTTGTGGTTTTCCGAGATGACCCAGTCCACGTTGCACGGCATGGTGGAGCGGTTGAAGAAAAAATAACTTCCGGACAGATCCGCAGGCGGCACAGGCTCAATTGAAGTATCAGCGCCCGGTTTCAATCGGACGCAAAGGGTCCCGTATCCATTCACTCCAGGAACCGGGGTAAACCCTAGTGGTGCCCAGTCCAGCAAGTTCCATGGCAAAGCGGTTGTGACAGGCCGTGACCCCTGAACCGCAGGAATGCACCACGCTGGCGGGAGAACGATGGTTCAACAAGGCCTCAAATTCCTGCTTCAAACCAGCCGGTGCTTTGAAACAGCCGGAGGAATCCAGATTCAGGCCCAGGGGACGGTTCAGTGCACCCGGGATATGCCCTGCACGGGTGTCCAGGGGCTCCACATCGCCGGAAAAGCGCTCTGGCGCCCTCGCATCCACCAGGGTCAGTGACGGGCGTGCGAGGCTACTCACAATGTCGGCTGCAACTGCCGTCAGGGAAGCATCGGGCTGCAGCCGGGGGACCGCCGTGGGGGCACAGCTCGTACTTCCTGCCTCCAGCGTTAAACCTGCACGGGTCCAGGCCTCCAGGCCACCGTCCAGTAACACCGCAGCGCAGCCGAAATAACGCATCAGCCACCACAAACGGGCAGCAATGGCATTGTTGCGCTCGTCGTAGGCAACCAGCAGGACTTTACGGGTCCACGCAATGCGGCTGAGGAAATCCGCAAAAGCTGCAGGCGAGGGCAGAGGATGACGACCGCTGGTACTCGTGACCGGTGACGACAAGTCACTGCCAAGATCCGCATAGTGCGCACCGGGTATATGGCCGCCAAGAAAACTCTGTCGGCCCGCACCAGGTTTTCCAAGGTCATAACGGCAGTCTGCGGCCACGCAGGACCCCGAAGCCAACAGCCTTTTCAGGCGCTCAGGGGCGACCAATAGTTCAGCTGGCGCGGACACGTTCAACCCTGCTGACCAGATTAAGCAACATGGCCGCCGTTGCTCCCCAGACGTTGTGCTTTCCCCACTGCAAAGACCAGATGCGATGCTCCCGGCCATCACGCTCAACTTTCTTCTGCACGTAACGGCTGCGGTCCAATGCAACGGTCAAAGGCACCGTGAATACCTCGACAACCTCGCTCAGGTCCAGCTGCCATACCACCGGGCAGCTGACCAGGGCCACGACCGGAAGGACCCGGTAGTCGGAAATTGTGTCCATGCGATCGAGAAAGCCAATTGGCCTGGTTTGTTCTGACCTCAAGCCAATTTCCTCATGGGCTTCCCGCAAGGCGGTCTGAACAGCGGAATCATCATGCTCCTCTGCAGCTCCACCCGGGAAGCTTACTTGCCCGGCATGCTGAACGAGGTGATCGGCGCGACGGGTCAATACTACTTCCGGTTCATCTATATCGAGCACAGCTACCAGGACCGCGGCAGTCTTGCTCGGACGGTAGGCATCCGCACTGCGATAGCCGATAACCTGCAAAGGCTCCACACCCGCACCAAAGGGTGAGACCGCAGCGATAAGGGTTTCACGCCAGTTCAGTTCCGTTCGATTCAAGGGACTGCTCACAGGGCGAACAACGATTCCAGGCGCAGGGGAAGCTCATGCATGATGCGGGTGCGATCGCCAGCCGTGTAGTTCAACCACAGGCCAATCTCTTCGCTGCTGCGCAAACAGCCAATGCACAGGCCGCTCGGCGCGAGAGTGCACACGCCAACGCAGGGCGAAATGACTTCGGCTGTGGCGGGGCTGGACTTCTGAGTGCTTGGGAAGCCGGGTGTCATGGCAAT
>SHZL01000005.1 GCA_009692275.1 Lysobacterales bacterium
TAGCACGACCTGCGTATCAAGGTGTCGATAGGGATCTCCACCCGGCACCGCTGCCGGCAGAAGCATATAATCTCTCATAGTCTCCTTCAGGACTGCCGGTATGAATCCTGCGCTGGCCCGTAACCCGCCGTTCCCGCACCCATCCGGACGTATGATGGGAGGGGCCATACTGCCGGGTGATCCTCCGGAATTTCAACGATTTATTTCCGGCTCTGCGCCGATTGCGCTGGATGACATCGAATGGGATGCCATACCCCGGCATCCGCTTTCGGCAGATGTGCTGCGCATCGTGACGTATATGCAGGGTGTCGAGAGCCACACGGTGGTTTTTCCACGCACCATATTTTCACAACAGGCTGTTAACGACGAAATCATCGGTACGTTCCTGATTTGTTGGCTGTACGAGGAGGGCATGCACGGCCGTGCTCTGGCGCGTTTTCTGGACTGCGCTGGCCATCCCGTGCCCGCACGGACCCGGCAGCGGACCACTTTGATGGACCATGTTGACCGTACCTTGACCACGGTGATGGCGGCGGCCTGGAAAGATTTCCTGGCCTTGCATATGGCTTGGGGAGCGGTCCACGAGTGCACCACTATCCGCGCCTACCGGCGGCTGATGGCGCTGAACGACCACCCGGTGCTAAACGAGCTGTTACGCCGCATCGTGTACGACGAAGCACGGCATTTTTCGTTCTACATGTGGCAAGCGGAGCAGCGCCTGGCGCGGCCCCGGGTGCAACGTATCGTGCGGGCCATCATGGACCGCCTCTACGTTCGAAAAAAGGGGCCGGAAAAAAGGAAATACAAAAAAGGGGCCGGATACTACAAAAAACAAAAAAGGGGCCGGATACAATTTACTACCCTGGTTTCAGAAAAATGACATAGCACTCGACAATGACTTGGGCGAAGGTTGAAACCTTCCACACGGAATAAGGTTATGCCCCGCCCCGTACGTCTGAATATCAGCGGCATTCCGCAGCACATAACGCAGCGCGGGAACAACCGCCAAGCCTGCTTCTTCACGCCATGTGACTATCAGCTCTACCTGGGGCTGCTGCACGACGCGTGCCAGCTGCACTGCTGCCAGTTGCATGCTTTTGTTCTGATGACCAACCACGTGCATTTGCTGTTGACACCCGATGCCCCGGGTGCGGTATCCCTAGTCATCAGGGATGTCGGGCGGGATTACGTTCGCACGATCAATAAAGCTTATCGCCGCACCGGAACCCTATGGGAGGGCCGATTCAGGTCATCGTTAGTGGACGAAGAGGCCTATTGTCTGGCCTGCTACCGCTACATCGAAATGAACCCGGTGCGCGCGGGGATGGTGCGCTACCCCTCGGAGTATCGCTGGTCAAGCCATGCCTTCAATGCGTTGGGCGAAGCCAATGCCATCCTGACACCCCATTCGACGTGGCGTGGTCTGGGCGGCATGGACAAGGATCGCCAAGCCGCATACCGGGAATTGTTCAAACAGCCATTGGATGAGTTACAAATCCACGCGCTGCGCTACGGGTTGCGCAAAGGCCTGCCTACCGGCCATGAGGGGTTCAAACGTCAAATCGAACAGGCACTTTCGGTATCGCTGAGCGATGGAAAGATCGGCAGGCCGCGAAAACTAGCCTGACGAAACTGTATCCGGCCCCTTTTCCCGCCCCTTTTCCCCTTCCAAGGTTGCGGAAGGCATCTACATGCTGGAGGGTGAGGGCGGCAACATCGCGGCCTCGGTCGGTTTCGACGGTGTCGTCATCGTCGACGATCAGTACGCGCCGCTGGCGGAAAAGATTCGCGCGGCACTGCAGGGCATAACGGACAAGCCGCTCCGGTTCGTGATCAACACGCACTATCACTTCGATCACGCCGGCGGCAATGAGAGGTTCGGTGGCGAAGCGACGATCGTGGCCCACGACAACGTGCGCAGGCGCCTGATGACCGGGGGCTGGGGCGGCAACGGCGGGGCAGTGAAATTCGAGTCGGCACCGGGAGTGCCCACGGCGTTGCCGGTCGTCACCTTCGGCGCGACGCTCACCCTGTACCTGAACGGCGAGGACATTCGTGCGATGCACTACCCTGCCGCTCACACCGACGGTGACAGTGTCGTGTTCTTTACCAGATCCAATGTCGTGCACATGGGAGATAACTTCGTCACCTACGGTTTTCCCTTCGTCGATCGCCTTGCGGGCGGCAGCGTGAAGGGCATGATCGCCGCCTGCGACGGCGTCATCGCGCAGTTGCCGAACAACGTGACGATCATTCCCGGCCACGGGCCGGTGTCGTCGCTGGCCGACCTGCAGCGCTACGTAGACATGCTCAAGGCTGTGTATGCTGCCGTCGAAAAAGAGGTGAAGGCCGGTAAGTCGCTGCAGCAACTGAAGGATGCGAAGGTCCTCGAGCCGTGGAAACAGTACAACGGCACGTTCATTTCGTCGGATGCGTTCATCGAAACGCTGCACGACGAGTTCGTGGGCAGCGCGCCGGCGGCCTGAGACACGAGTCGACCGGGCTGCTACCGGCCGGTGAGGCGCGCGGGAAACAACCCGCAGCAAATAACCTAAACTGTCCCCGCGCTCTACGGCCCCGGCGAGCCGGGATCGGCCTGGAGCGATGCTTTGTGGTCGTCCACCACCTGCGCCAGCGGCGCTTCCACCCAGGTGTTGAGTGTGGCGGTGCGCAGCGGGTCCTCTTCCTTCGGATCGATGACGAGGTTGTAGATCGAAGGGAAGTTGTGCGTCACGATCGACTGTGTGTCCGGGCCAATTTCCTGGTACAGGATCTTCCAGTTGCGCCACTTCGCACCGTACAGCGCGTTGTTGACGTAAATGACCATGGACTCGCGTGGTGAACGCTCCGTCTTGCCCGTGAGCAGGGCGGACTGGTCCACGCCGTCCAGGGTGCGGTCCTTGGGTACCGCAGTGTGCACCATGCTCGCCAGCGTGGTGAACACATCAACCTCGTGGACGATCTCGTTTGACACGCGCCCCTCGGGCACCCTGCCGGGCCAGCGCATGATGAACGGAACGCGCAGCGACCCTTCGTAGGGTGTGTACATGCTGCCGCGCCAGTGGCCACTGAAGCCGCGCGAGCCGTCGACGAAATCATTGCCGTTGTCGGAGGTGAAGATGACGATCGTGTCGTTTTTCAGACCAAGCTCATCAAGGGTGTTCAGCAACTCCCCGACATAGACATCGGATTGCGCAAGTACATCGGCGAAGGCGCCGTTACCGGTCTTGCCGGCGAAGTCCGGGTGTGGTTCCGTGGGGTCATGCGTCTGGGTGAATGGCACGTAGGCGAAGAATGGCTTGCCGCTGCTGGCGCTGCGGCGCATGAAGTCCATGGCACGGTCGGTGATCTCGCGATCGATGACCCTGCGCTTGGCGCGATCATACACTTCCAGATCCTTCGGCTTCTGTCCACGCGTGGAAGACATCACGTGCGCGGGCACGGCGAGAGGATGTGAGCCCGACTGGAACAGGTCGCTGTCCGGCCAGTAGGCGACATCGGAGGAATTGGGGATTCCGTACCACTCGTCGAACCCCTGATCGGTGGGGAAGCGACCTTCGGTATCGCCCAGATGCCATTTGCCGAAGATGCCGGTGGCATAACCCGAACCGGAGAGCGCCTCTGCCATCGTAACTTCCCAGCGCGTCAGCCCGTACCAGATGTCACGCAGCGTGCCGTCCTGCTGCAGCCGTGTGCGCACTGCGTAGCGGCCGGTCATCAGTGCCGCGCGCGAGGGCGTGCACTCGGCCTCGACGTTGTAGTTGGTAAGCCGGTAGCCATCCCGCGCGATGGCATCGATGTTTGGCGTGGCGGCGCCACGCAGCACGCCACCACCGTAGACCCCGGGCTCGCCGTAACCGAAGTTGTCCATCAGGATCAGGAGGATGTTGGGTTTACCTGCCGGCTTTTGTGCCGCAATTGCCGCGACGGGCAAGCCAAGCAGGTGCAGCGACAGCAGGAGTGCCAGTGCGTTGCGTATGTTCACGAATTCTCCAGGCGCCGTAGTCTGCAGTTCAGGGTACGAATCGAGTCTACTCCCACAACATCTGCACTGCCATACCATCACAAGCCGCCGGCGGCGAGGCGGCTTTCCGCGCATGCGTCAGGGCTGGTGAGATCTACGCGCTGCCGGACGGCGGAGGAAACCCGTTGGCGTTCACCGGCATGGCTTTGCGAATACATCGCTTCTACACTACCGACATACGGCGCTTGTGAGGACGTTTGGTCATGACCAATGAGGCGAATCGGGCATCGCGCTGTGCACGAACCGCTGGCCGTTCGTTCCCTGCCAGCGCCGCGCGGCGAACGCTCGCCGCTTGCGAACCCCGATGAAGCTCGCCGATTCAAGGCGCCGCTTTATTCAGGCCGCTGCGCTCGCAGGTTTCGCGATGGCAAGTGTCCCAACCATGGGTTCCCCACCTTCCGTACAACCGCCCGCGAGTAACCCGCGCGCGCGCAGGCTTGATCGAGAGGCTCTGGAGGACATCCTCGTTGGCTGCTCGTATCTTGGCTGCGGCGGTGGCGGCAGACTGTCTGAGGGCATGGCTCAAATTGCAGACGAGCTGACAGCGGGCCTGCGTTTCGAATTGCTCCCGGTCGCAGACCTTGGGGATGACGAGTGGGTCGCATCTCCCTATGGACTGGGTAGCCTCGCGCCGCCCAGCGAGGCGGACCGGTTGCGTTTTGCCGATCTTCCTGGCGTAAAGGATGGGGCGGTGGAAGCCTCCTTCCGCAAGCTGAGTGATTTTCTGAAACGCCCCTTCGTTGCGGCGGTTGCAGGAGAGCTGGGACCGTGGAGTACCGCCGCAGCGCTGTCGGCGGCTGCGCGCATCGGCATCCCGGTACTCGATGCCGATCGTGTCGGTCGCGCGACGCCGGAAGCGACGCAGGACTCGGTTCTCGTCGCAGGACTTTCGAACCTCCCCGCTGCGGTCGTGACCGGTTTCGGTGACTCGCTGATCCTCGAAACGGTCGCTCGGGGATCCCGGGTCGAAGATCTGCTGCGGGCAATTTCGATCGCCAGTCTCGGCGATCTCGGCGTCACCGATGCCGCGCTCTCAGGGCGTGACATCCGCCAATCCGGGGCGCTCATCGTGGGCACCATTTCCCATGCCCAATCCCTCGGCAACGCTGTGCGCCGCGCCAATGCGGCGAACTCTGACCCCATCCGCGCAGTGCTTGCGGCGGGCGCCGGCTTGCGTCTCTTCGAAGGTTATGTGGTCGATTGCCCATGGCACGATGACGCGGGGTTCCTGGTGGGAGAGGTCGCCATTACAGGCCGCGGTGATTTTGCTGCGAGCCGGTACCGCGTCCGATTCAAGAACGAGAACATCGTTGCCTGGAAAGATGATGCCATCAGTGTCTTGCCGCCGGATCTGATTTCACTCGTTGATTCACGCAACGGTGCGGCAATCGCGAACCCTGATTTCGAGGTTGATCAACCTGTGACGGTCCTCGGGTTCCCCGCACCGCCCATCTGGCGGACCGCTGCCGGACTGCGCGTGTTCGGTCCGGCACACTTCGGTTTGGATGTCCCCTATACTCCGCTGTGACCACTAGAGCGTCCGCCGCCTTGGAGCGCGATGGGCTAGGGTGGCGGATCGTCCGGCAAGCGCTCAAGGCGCGAGGCTATGGGCGGATGCGTGGAAAGCACTTCCTGCTGCGGGTTGGTCATGCTGCTGATCTGAACCAGCACGGCACGCAGGCCCCCGGGTGCAAATCCGGTCACATCCGCCAGGTCACGCCCTCCGGCATCGGCCTCGAACTCGGTATCGGGATCATAGCCCGTGACCAGGACCTCGTCCGCCACCGCATCTACCACCTGCGCGAACTGGGCAAAAGCCCCGCTGTTATCTGCCAGCAGGCCGGAAAAGCCGCCCAGCATTTCGTTGTGGGCAATGCTGTTGACCGCATGGCGCCGATCAATGTGGATGATCTCGTGCGCCAGCACACCGGCCAGTTCGTCATCGTTGGGCAGCAGTTCGTACAAGCCGCGCGTAATAAAGACGCGGCCACCGGGTGCGGAAAATGCGTTGATTGCCGGTGAATTCAACAGGCCGAAGCGCCAGTCGAGGGCCTGGCGGGTGGCGTACTGGGCCAGTATGCGACCGATCAGGTTGACCCGGCGCGTAGCCACCTCATCGCGCCATACGCCCCCGTAACGCGCCACGATGGCAACCGAGACGGCGTCACCGATGGCGATTTCTTCCGCGAGTGTAAGGCCCGAGGCGCCTTTGGCTATCTTCGCTGTGTCATCGGCGGTTTTCTTGGCCTTGCTGATTGCACTGCCAATATCGCCGATGCCGGGGAAGAGGGCCTGCGCGGTTTGGCCAACCATGCACGCGGCCATGCAGCCCAGCAGCAGGACCACCAGTGCACCGGGCTTCACTGCTGGTACTCCCCTTTGCTGTTTTCGGCCATGTAGGCTGTGAGGTCCTGTTGCGTGACCAGGGCGGACTCTGCATCCAGCCAGGTGACATCCGCCTGGGCATTGCCTGCACCCTGGTTTTGCGCGTACTGCTCCGCTGCCGGTGTCAGCGGGCGGGCCGCAGCAATCGTGTTCGTTTCCGAGGCCTCCACCGTGGCAAATCCGGCTGTAGGTGGTAGCTTTGGTTTCTCGGTCGCAACATTGCCGCTGAAAACCCAGCCACCGACTTCATCACCCTTGGCATCATCGCCCTTGACCCGCAGCCACTTCCCCTGGGTTTCCTTGACCGAGAGTTTTTCGGCAAAACCCACCGTTGCCTGGGTAGCGGCGAGCGGAGAAGGTTCGGCCAGCAGCGCCGTCTCAACGTTCTTGGACCAGACTTTGTCACCTTTGCTGAATTCAGCGGCACCCGCGAACGGTGCCAGTGCCCACGCCAGTGCCGTGATGCTACTGATAAGTATCAATCGGTGCGGTGTCATTTCGTCTCCAGCTTCAACACGCCCTGCCAACCGGGCTCGGGAGGTGTCCTGCTTAATCTTAGCGCATCTTCGTGGTAATACGCGCTGAGCAGGTCATTCGGGCGTTGCACCTGGGCCTGGGCGAACGTGGCGGCCGCCTCGATAAACTTGCGTTCACAGTAGGCGCGAAATGCGCGCGTAAACGTGACCACGAACTCGCGCATCGCGTCATCGGCGTGGTTACCGTCTGCCAGCAACTCAAACACCTCCACGGCCTGCGTCTTGCCTTTGACCTGCAGGCGGGCGACCGGCCGCAGTATCATCCGCCCAACCACCTGCGCCGCCGTTAGCGGCCCCAACAGGATGGATGTGCCGGTTTCCTTGTTGGCGCCTTCCAGGCGCGAGGCCAGGTTCACCGCATCGCCGAGCACGGTGAAATTCCGTTTACGTGTGGAACCCACGTTGCCGACAATCACATCCCCGGTATTGATCCCGGTGCGCATACCCAGGCGCATGCCAAATTGTCCTTCGATTTCATCGTTGAGCTGTTCGAGCGCAGCCCGGCAGGCGAGGGCGGCCTGGCAGGCATTGAGTGCGTGGTTGCCCAATTCCTCCGGGCTGCCGAACACCGCCATGACCGCATCGCCAATGTACTTGTCGAGGTAGCCGCCGTGGTCGAGTATGCGTTCTGTCTGGCCCTCGAGGAAGCGGTTGATGAGCCCGACCAGTTGCGTGGGTGTCAGGCGCTCGCTGATGGTGGTGAAGCCGGCGATGTCGGAGAACAGGATGGTGGCTTCACGCATCTCGCCGCCCAGTTCAATGGCATTGGGATCGGCCAGCAGGCGGCGCACCACGGCCGGGGAGACGTAGGCGCCAAACCAGCCCTGGATTTCCTGCTTGCGTGCACGTTCCGAGTGGAAGCTCTCCACCGCCACGGCGGTAAATCCGAGTGCTGCCGCCACCACCGGCAGGCCGGGTGCAAACCAGAAGCCGGCCAGAAACAGGGCGGCGCTGATGGCCACTAGCAGCACTCCGGTTGCGATGGCCACAACCGCGGGCCTGCGCAGGCCAGTGATCGCGTTCCCGGATATCTGCAATAGCGCAATGACTGCCAGTGCTGCCACCCAGCTTAACCAGTGCGGCAGGGGCGCAAGGAAGTCATCCGCCATCAGGTTCGACCAGGCATTCCAGTGCAGGACTATACCCGGCTCGGGAGCGCCCAGGGGCGTGGCAATGGCGTCAAACGTCGCAGCAGCATTGGCGCCGACGAACACCGTCTTGCCGTGTACCCGATCGAAAACAGCGCCTTCCGGGGCGGGCGCTGCGTTGATCGCGACCGCCAGTTCCAGCGGATCGAGATCGGGGCTGGCCTGCGTTGCCTGCTGCAGGATTTCCCAACCGGCCACCACGAACGGTGCCGCTGACAGCATCGTCAATTCGCGCGCGCGTAATTGCTCAAGGTTGCCACGCCAACGCAGCAAGGCGGGTGCATCGCCGGTTTTCGGTGCAACTACGTCCGGTTCAAGCACGGCTGCCGCAAGCGATCCGACGGGAAGGTAAGCCCTGGTTACGCTGTCCGCATCCGGCTGCGAGTTGACGTAACCCCACCTTGCCTTCCCCACGAACAGGCCCGGGTTCGCCTGGCGGAACTCCTCCGGCCATACGACGGGCAGTTGATTGGGAATGGCTGCCAGCACAACCCCGTCCAGGCCCGCAGCCACCGCGCCCAGTAAGGCATCCTGTTCGGCCGCCGCGGAGTTTTCGAAGAACACGAGATCAACCGCAATTCCTGTTGCACCGGATGCTTGCAAACCGGCCAGCAGTGCGGCAAACGCCGCGCGCGGCCAGGGCCAGCGCATGGCAAAGGGCGCCTGGCCCATTACCTCCAGCGATTGCTCATCGATCAACACCATTGCCGTGCCGTCCGGCATGGGTGCGTGGTCGGCGCCAAATGCCTGCAGGCTGTCGAACCACCAGCGATCGGTGCGTTCAAGAACGCCACTGAATGCCAGCAACAGCATGAGTACGACGGCAGCAAGTGCCGATCTGGTCCCGTGGAAGCGCTTGCTGGCTGAATGCATCAGGTTTCAATTTCACCAGGTTGTATTGCTACATTCTGACAGCTCATGCCGCCCTTTGGGAAATTGCCAGACCGAAAATGGGGAGGCTACCGGGCTTCCAGAGGCGGGAGTATGATGTTTGCAACCGTCGTTTCCTGCTGCAAGGAGGGCATTATCTCCGTGCCTTGTTCACTTAGAGCCGCTTTCCTCGCCGCCTGTTGCGTCACCCTGCTTGCGCCTGCAATTGCCTGCGCCCAGGGCTCCCTCGACCCGGATACCCGCGAAGTCAGCAGTTATGTGATGACTGAAAGCGGCTTGGCCAAGTTTGCACAGGCCACCACAAACCTTGGCCCCATGGCGGAACAGCTTGCGGGCGATTGTGATAACAGCGATGAAGGTGAAAACGACCAGTCCCTGGCTGGCCAGGCGGCGTTTATCAGTAGCATCCCGGGCGCTGCAGCGGCAATCGAGTCTGCCGGCATGCCGGTTCGTGAATTCGTTGTATTCAGCTGGGCGGTGATCCAGAACACAGTTGTCGCCTGGATGCTCACCCAGTCCGGTGGTGTGCCGCCGCCGGGTGTGTCGATGGCGAATATCGAGTTCTATCGCACCCACGAAGCCGAACTGAAGCGACTGCCCCAACTGCTGCAGTCTGACGACTGCCAACGTGGTGAACAAAGCAGCGCCGAACAAAGCAGCGCCGAACAAAGCAGCGATGAACAAAGCAGCGAGGATGCGGGTTCCATCAGGGATGAGGACTGAGGCCGCATCGGTTTGGTATGCCGGACTCATGCTTCCGGCAAAATGGCCGGGGGCCGCAGTCACGACTCTCATTCTCATCGCCGGACTTTGGGCATGGACCTCAGGCCTGCCAGGGCCATTCCAGTTTGATGACCACGCAACGCCACTGGGCGATCCTGCCAGTCAGTCACTGGCGGCGTGGCAACAGTACCTGCCGGTCACATTGCGACCGCTCACCAAGCTCAGCTATGCCCTGGAAGCAGATGCCGGAATCGGCGACGAGCCGGCACCGCGGAGGCTGGTATCCATCCTGATACAGGTGGTAACTGCGGGCTTGCTGTTCCTGCTGCTTGCCCGGCTGGCGCCTCCTTCAGCGACTCACTCGGCGACTCCTTCGGCAAATCATTTCGCAACATGGGCCGCAGCCTTCCTGGCAGCGCTGTGGTTTGTTCACCCGGTGCACGCTGACAGCATACTGCTGTTGAGCGGCCGCTCGGCGTTGCTGGCTATGGCGTTCCTGCTGGCTGCATTGCTGGCCCTGGAGCGCTCCCACTCATGGTGGGCGGCGCTGCTGTTTGTGCTCGCCTGCCTGTCGCGGGAAACTGCACTGGCGGGACTGCTGCCGCTCGCTGTGCTGGCAGCGAGCCGGCCTTGGGCCACGCCACGCAGCATGTTGCGCGAAGTCGTCCCGGTGCTGCTTGGCAGCATCATCGTGCTGTGCTGGATTCTTACCACGCCCCGCTACCTCAACCTGGCCGAGTTTTCTTTGCTCGGACGACCGTTCTGGGCCAGCTTTGCCAGCCAGGTGGGCGCAGTTCCGGTTGGGCTGGGACTATTGTTCAATCCATCCGCACTGTCGATTGATTATGGCATTCCCCTACCGAACAAGCTGCTGGAACCCATGGTCTTGTTGGGCCTGGCCATGTACTTCGCGGCAGCGATGGGAATTTGTTTGCTGCTGCGGCGATCAAGGTTGGCAGCAGTCGGCCTCGCGCTGTGGCTGGCGGCATTGTTACCCACCCAATTACTGATCCCCAAACTGGACGCACTCACCAACCGTCCACTGAGCCTGGCCCTGGCAGGACTTATGCTGGTTGCAGCAGCGGCGTTGGCACCAGCGTGGAACCGGTATTGCGCTGTGCCGGCTGGCGTGAACGGTAACCGGACACTTAACGACCTTCTCGCGGGATCGCGCGTGGCAATGGCCTGCTGCGCCGTGGCATTGATCGCCTTGCTCGCCAATGCAACCGCGCAACGCGCGAGACTGTTCCAATCGGAACTGAGTTTGTGGCAGGACGCGGCAAGCAAATCGCTCAGCAATGCCCGGCCGCATCTCCAGTATGCGATGCTATTGAAGCAACAAGGGATGGACCACGACGCTTGGCAGGCGCTATCGGTCGCCCGGACCATTGATCCGTTCAGCTCGCGGATCGACGCCCTGTCCATCGCTTATCGAAATGACGAGGAGAAACCATGAATAAGCTGTACATCACGATCGCGGTGATGCTGGCGTGGCTGTCAGCCCCGCTTGCGTTGCAGGCTGCCGCCCCCTGCGTGCCCACGAAAAAGTGCGAGCCACCTCCTTGTGAGTTTTTCGAGCAGATCAAAATGAAGCAGGCGGTGATGCGCTTGTTCAGCAAACCCAAGGTCCGTCAACAGCTGATCCGGAAGGCAGGCGGAGACAATGCCAAAGCTGCTTTGCTGCTGAATGAGTTTGTCGAAAAAAAGGCGGCAGAACTGGGTAAGAAGTTGCGTTGTCCCTGGAAGAATCCTTTGCCACCACCCGGCTTCGAGACCAACCCTTCCTGTGAAATCGTTGCCAAGCTGTCAACGGGCAATGAAACCATGAGCCGCGAGTCGGCATTACGCAAGCTTGATACCTGTTCGGAGTTCATCGAGGCCGCCTACGACCATGAACAAGTGCACAAGGATATTTGTTTTAAAACCAACAGCCTTGAGCGCGCCAACGAGGGCATTACGGTTTACGCCGCGGAGGAACGTGCTGGTTACACCAAGGAGCTTGCCAGCTTGCGAGCCAGCCTGCAGCGATTCTGGGACTCCTGCAGTGCCGAGAGCAGTGCAGAGACCGCACGCCAGGTTGCAGCGGCGGGAATCTCCGTGCTGAAAAGCAAAACACCGAAATCCAACGCAAGAAATGCACGATCGGTTAGAGGGAACTGACGCCATGCAACGCTCCCATCTCTCTCTGTCCTTGTTATCCGGGCTGATCTTCACCTTGTTCCTGGTGGCTTGCTCGGACGATGAAGCACCGCCCCCTGCTGAGGCTGATGCCCCGGCGTCTGCGCAAGAAGCAGCAGCTAGCGAAGGCCAGCCGCTCACCAGCAATCCAATGCCGGAGGGCAAAACCGGACTGATCAGCGAGTATGACGAGCAGTGTCCCGAGGAAGAGGATCCTTCGCTTGAATGTGAATGGTTGCGCGGACTGGTGGTGGAGGATGTTGTCCAGGCCCTGGAAGAGATCGAAGACTCACACGATCAACGCGGTGTCGAGGAAGCCCTGGCTGCGCTGGACCTTGAGGATGAACCCGAAATCCTTGTCGCGGCTTGCCGCATCCTGGGTCGTTTCCCGGATACTCCAGGAATCGTTGAGAAAGTAACGCCCTTGCTGCTTTACAGCCCCTACCTGCAGGTCCAGCAAATTGCCGCAAATTTGCTTAGCCGCAATCCTGACCCGGTGGCTGCTGCGATGGGCTCACAGTGGAGCAGCAATCACGGGGTGCTGTACACCGATGAACCCTATACAGAACTTCCCGGCTTTCCAGCACACTATTCCGATATGGATTTTCCCGAGCATCCCGACGCGGAGCTGTATACGCCAGCGGACTCGGATCGTTCGGTTGGCTGGTGGGTTGCTGCCACTCCCGCTGAGGTGTCCGCCTGGTTGGCTGAAGAACTTGGGATTGAAGCCTTGAGCTACGATCAGTGGTTACAGCGTTCATCAGAGGAAATGATGAAGGCATACCAGGTCGTCATGGATCCGGCCTACACCGAAGAACTGCAGAAGTTGACGCAAGAGTATATGGAAACCCGGGACCCTGTCCTTGCAGAAAAGGTGCAGAAGAAGAAGGCGGAGATGGATGCCGTCAGCGAGAAAATCGAGAGTGATACGGCCAAATCGCTTGCCAACGCGCTAACGCCACCCGGCGGAGTGGAGATGGAGAACCTCGCCTATTTCGTGGCAGAAGAAAAGGACGGGCATGCGGCCCGCGCCATCCTGGTATACCGCCACACAGGCGCGGAGCGCACCGTGATGCAGATGGCCTGGGACCTGAGGGACTATCCACCGGCCTGGCCGGCGGCGAATTGATTGCGGCCTGACTGGCGCGGGTGTACGTGCGCTCGAATTCCGTAGCGCGGGCTGAGCGTGCTCCCGGCTCTTGGCGTGAGGGTTTAGCCGGGTAGCAATTCATGCATGGGTTCGATGATCGGGCCGAGGTCAACGCCTCCGCCATCATCGACCACGATTACTTCGAACTGCTCTTTCGGATAGCGTTGCCCGGCTAATGATTCAAGGCAGGCCGCCAGCAGGCGCGGCCTTTTCAACTTTCCAATGGCAATCGACCGTATACCGCCGGTACTATCCACATTGCTGCAACGGAGGTGAAATTGACATCACCAAACAGAAATGTGACGGCGCCTTTGTTGAGTGCAGGCATTGATCCCGCGCCACGCTGGACAGGCTCTGATTATCTCCTGGCTGGGGCACTGGTCGTCGCCGGCCTGGCCTTGAGGATTCCGTACCTTGACCAGGGTATGTGGATCGATGAGCTTTACACCCTGTTCCGGCACGTTCGGGAGTCTCCTGCGCAGATCATCCATGCCTCCGGCCTCGCCAACAATCACGTGCTCTATTCGCTCCTTGCACACTATGCTGTGAATTGGCTGGGAGAATCTGCCTGGGTGATACGCCTGCCTGCGGTGGTATTCGGCGTGGCGGCGATACCCGCCCTTTACCACCTTGGGCGACAGGTCGCAGGGCGCGAGGAGGCGTTTCTTGCCGCCCTGTTCATGACCCTTAACTACCAATTTGTCTGGTATTCGCAAAATGCGCGGGGGTACACCGGCTTGTTATTCGGGGCGGTGCTTGCCAGCATTTTATTTATCCGCTTGCTTGCTACCGCCAGTCCAACCGCCCGGCTGATAGTTGGCTATGCCGTGGTGGCGGCACTGACAGTCTGGATCCAGTTGACCGCAGTCTTTGTCATCCTGGCCCATGGTACCTGTTGGTTGGCGCTGGCCTGCAAACCAAACCGCGCGGGGCGGTTTAGCGCCGCCACACCGGTATTCCTCGCCCTGCTTTTGGCGGGCCTATTCACGCTGGCGCTTTACGTCCCGATGTTTGGGGCTGAATCCAACGACTTCGAGCCTGCACTGGTTGGTGTCGGTGGTGCAGAAGTTGCAGTGAAAGTTGAACCCGTCCCCACGGGCGACTCAGTAATCAGCTGGGTTCTCAAGGAATTTGCGCAAGGCTTGCAGCGGTCAGTCCCTGGCGGGTGGCCGGTGGTGGTCATCGTCGCCGGTGTGCTGCTCGCCGGCATAGGGTCCTACCTCAGGCAGGGCGTAACGATTGCCGGCGTGTTGCTTTTGCCAGTCCTGTTGACCTTCGCGGTGATTTACTTTCAAGTTCAGTATTTTTTCCCCAGGTACGTGCTTGGCTCTGCGGGATTTCTGTTGCTGTTCGCTGTGCGCGGAGGATTCGTGGCTGCAGGCTGGTGTTTGCCCTTCCTTTCGCGGCGATCGGTGTTGCTCATTGGCAGTCTCATGGCCCTCGCGGGAACAATCCTGGTCCCGGCAGCGTGGCAACCCAAACAGGATTTCCTGGGTGCTGCTCGATTCATCCAGGAGCAACGCGCTGCTGGCGACGGTGTTGTCTGCGTTACCCAGACCACGTTCGTCCTGAAAGTTTTTCTCGGAATGGACTGCGACGGGGTAAGGTCCCTGGCACAACTGACCCGAGTCGAGGCGCTGCATGAGCGGACCTGGTTGATCTACACCTTGCCTAAATCAATGAAGGTCTTTGCTCCGGAAATCCTGCAACGAATCCGGCAGGACACAGACTATGCGAAGATCAGGGAATTTCCCGGAACGCTGAGTGACGGCAATATCATTGTGCTGCTGAAACAGCCAACGCCACCGGGCGTTGCGCCCGTTCCGGATGCCGACCCGTGACCGGCCCTGCGCTATCCCGATGACGGGTGTGCCTAATAACTGCCCATGAAGTCCTTCTTGCCGATTTCCACGCCATTGTGCCGCAGCACGTTATACGCGGTGGTGACGTGGAAGAAAAACTGCGGCAGGCCATAGGCGAGTAAATAGGCCCGGCCGGTGAGCTTCTTTTCTTTCGGCGTTCCAGGGCGCAAGACAATTTCCAGCGACTCGCTGCCGGCAAACTGGGCTTCAGTCATGCCGTCGAGCGTAGCCACGGTCCGGGCAATGCGTGCTTTAAGCCCGGCAACGGTTTGCTCGCTGTCGTCGTAGGCGGGTACTTCGACTGCCGCCAAACGGGCAGTGACGCTGTTGGCGAAATCACAGGCAATCTGCACCTGGCGCACCAGCGGAAACATGTCGAGCGCAAGGCGCGTCTGCAACAATACAGCGGGTTCGACTTTCTTGGCTTCGATGTGCGCTTCCGCTTTGGCCAATACATCGCCAAGGGCTAGCAGCATTTGTCGGAAAACTGGAACACTGGCTTGATACAAGGAGATGGACATGGGATTCCTTTGGGTTGGTGGTCTAAAACGAATTCATACGGTACCCCAATTTTCCAGTGGATTCCCGTATTATCCATGCGTGACGAAGAAATCATGTGGACGATGATGAACGAAAAGGCATGCTGGAAAGACATCATTGCATTTGGCGGGGCCATCATGGCCTTCGTCATCGGGGCGGGCTTTGCGACCGGCTGGGAAGTGATGCAGTTCTTCACGCATCTGGGGCTGTGGCGCAGCCTCGGCGCAGGCGCTGTGGCCATGGTGGTCTTTGCCTGGTTCGGCGCCACCCTCCTGAAAGACGGGCGACGGCTTCAGCTGGCAGACCCCAACATGATTTTTGCGCATTACTGCGGCAAGTGGATCGGCCTGTTCTTTGAATGGTTTGTACCGGCCCTGTTGTTCCTGGTGGTGTCGATCATGCTCTCCGGGGCGGGCGCCACGGTGAGCAAATACTATGGCGCGGATGCCAATATCGGCCGCATCGGCATGGCCATCGCAACGCTGCTCACGGTCCTGCTGGGCTTGAAGAAACTGGTGCACATCATCGGCGCCATCGGGCCGGTCATTATTACCTTCACCATATGCATGGGCCTGACCAGCATCGTGGTCTATGACAAGCAGGTTCCGTCACTGGCGATTGCCGCGAGCATCCTGCCGTTCGTTGCCTCGGTCTTTGCCGTCATGTTGCTTGCCGCCATGTACACCACTGCGGTGCCAATGTTGTGGACCGCTTGCAACCGCATTACCTCGGACGAGAACAGCAAGAAGTATAAAATCGGAGCACTCTTAATGATCATCATCTCCTGCTTTGGCGGGCAACTGAAGTTTGGCACGATGGTGGGTACGGTCTACCCGGCGACTGGCTACATGGGCCTGTTGCTCATTGCCGGCATGATCTACACCAAGTACCTGCGCAAGAGCCGGGAAGAACACCAGCCTGGAGGTTGCTATGTTTGAGAAAAGGCAAGAGCCGCTGGTGCCGACGCACGTTTTCGCCAGGCGCCTGGTCATTTTTCTGTTGTTTTCCTTGCTGGTGATGTCGTTTGCATTGGGTTTGGGTGTGCTGGGCTATCACCATTTCGGCAAACTGGACTGGATTGAAGCGTTGCTCAATGCATCCATGATATTGAGCGGCATGGGACCGGTTGATCCGCTGCCCGATAATGCAGCCAAGCTATTTGCCTCCCTGTATGCATTGTTTAGCGGTGTGGTATTTATCAGCACAGCCGGCATCATATTGGCGCCATTGTTTCATCGCGTGCTGCACAGATTTCACATCGAAGATGATACCAAGTGAGCATCAGGCGCATTGCTGCACAAGTAAAAGCGAGAATTAGACCGTGACAGGTACCGCGCCAACCCAAGCCGAACAGGGCATTGAACTGATTCGCGAGGTGCCCGAGGACATCCTTGCCATGCCGCTGCTGCATAGTCTTGCCGATGTCATCCCGGTCGCCGATGTCCTCTTCGGTGGTTTGGTCCTGATTCTCGTTGTGTTGATCCACGCAGTGGGAGTGCGCACGATAAGTAACCACATATCGCGCCGCGTCGCGGCAGTGATGCAGCATCCATCCGCCTGGCACAGCGACCTGCTCATGGCCAGCCTGGTTTTCCAGTTGCTGGCAGTGCATCTGTTTGAGGTCTTCGTCTGGGCGGCGGCGCTGGTGGAAAGCGGCCTTGTCAGCGACTGGCGTGCCGCCGGCTTTTTTGCCGGCAATACCTACACTACTCTCGGTTACGGTGAATTCATTCTGCCGCTGCGCTACCAGATGGTTGCGCCCATCATGGCCATTTCGGGCCTGTTCACTTTTGGCTGGTCCGGCAGCGTGCTGGTCGACTACGTACGGCGCATCCAGCAGATCCGCGACAAGGCCTGGGCCCTGAAACATCCCGCCCAGGCAAAGCATCCCGAAGGCAGTCAGCTATCTGCAAGGAAGGAAAACTTATGAAACGATCAACCCTGCAAGTTATCTCTATTCTCTTCATGACGGGCCTCCTGTCGAGCCAGGCTGCCCCTGCGGATCAAACGGACATTGCCGCCATCGAGGCGCAAGTCGCGCAACAGCACGATGAGGGCGTGCAGCGCTTGCAGGAGTGGATCAGGCTGCCTTCGATTGCGGCGGAAAACCTCAACTTTCCGCAAGGTGCCGAGCACATGGCCAAACTGCTCAAAGACGCTGGTTTCCAGCAGGCCACCGTGGTCGAAACGGACGGCAAGCCCGGCGTGTTTGCCACGCTGGATGCGGGTGCGCCGAAAACCGTGGGCCTGTACTTCATGTACGACGTGAAGCAGTTTGATCCGGCGGAGTGGTCCTCGCCGCCGCTGGAAGCCGCCATCGTGGACAAACCCGGCCTCGGCAAGGCGGTTGTCGGCCGCGGTGCGGTGAATCAGAAAGGGCCGCAAGCGGCGTTCATCGCGGCGCTGCATGCCTTCCTTGGCGCAGGCAAAAAACTACCGGTCAATCTTGTCCTGGTGGCCGAAGGCGAAGAGGAAATCGGCTCGCCGCATATTGGCCAGATCGTGCACCGCCCGGAAGTGCAGGCCGCGCTGGCGTCAACAATCGGGGTATTCATGCCCTCGGCTTCGCAGGACCTCGACGGGGTAGTCACGGTAAGCCTGGGTGCGAAGGGGGTCATTGAAGTTGAGTTGACCTCCAGTGGCGAGAAATGGGGACGCGGACCTGGCAAGGACATCCACTCATCGCTGAAAGCCATGGTCGACAGCCCGGCCTGGCATTTGATCCACGCACTCAACAGCCTGGTATCAGCCGATGGCAACACCATCACCATCGACAACTATCCGCAGCCCCGGCCACTGAGCGCCGAAGAGAAAGCCATGATTGCCAAAGCGGCAGAAGTCCGCAGTGAAGGGCAGATGAAGAAACAGCTCAGCACGCAGCACTGGATCGATGACTTGCCGTTTGCACAGGCGCTTGAACGGCTGGAGTCACAACCAACGGCCAACATCGAAGGACTGGTGGGCGGCTATACCGGCGTTGGTGGCAAAACCATCCTGCCGCACCAGGCCGTGGCCAAGATGGACTTTCGCCTCGTGCCGGACATGAAGGCGCAAGATGCGCTCGCCGCCCTCAAAGCCCATCTTGCCAGTCACGGCTTTGGTGACATCGACGTCAACATGACCGGGGGCTATGACCCAACCAGCACGCCCGCCAGCGCTCCGCTCATCCAGGCGCAGATTGCGGTACTGAAGCAGGCAGGAATTGATCCGGTGTTGTGGCCGCGCAGCGCCGGCTCCTATCCTGGCTTTGTGTTTACCGGTGAGCCGCTGAATCTCGCTTCCGGGCATTTCGGGCTGGGCCACGGCAGCGGAGCACATGCTCCTGATGAGTACTTTGTGATCGAGTCCACCAATCCGGCCATACAGGGCTGGGATGGCGCGGTGATGTCGTACGTCAAGTATTTGTATGAGCTGGCCAGGTAGGGCCAAAAGGGCCCTGACCCCTTTTACGGGTAGGGCCAAAAGGGCCCTGACCCCTTTTACGGGATCAACGTAAAAGGGGTCAGAGCCCTTTTTTGGGTCGGCCGCGCTGACCGTCACCCAGTCGCCTGGCAAGCGCTGCTTCCACCTTTGCCTGGAAGTCTTGCGATCCGGTAGGAAGTCCCTTGCACGTGCCGCGGCGAAATTTCTCCAGCTGCTCATGCGTCATTCCCTCGGCAACCATCTCCGCGTGACACCGGCGGCGTGTCCAAACATCGGTACCTAATGCCAGCCATTCTGAATGTGGGCGAATCGGGTAGTCGATCACACCCTGCGCATTGTGCCGGTAACTGGACCATCGATACTCAGAGGGGTGCCGTACCATACCGGCCCGGACCGGGTTGAGCTCAATGTAACGGTAGCAGGCCAGCACGTATCGCTCGGAATCCACCAGTGACGACTTGAACCGCCCCTCCCAAAGGGATCCGCTACGCGCATAAATGGCATTGATACCCGCAGCATACGAAGCGCCCAGGCGCTGCATCGCTTTCGATGCCGAGGATTCGTCCCACGGCGTCATCAGTATGTGCACATGATTGGTCATGCACACATACGCGTGCACCGAGGCATCGTAGCGCTCACACGATTCGAACAGCAGGTCCAGATAGGCGATACGGTCCCCGTCATTGAAGAACACGCTCTGGCGATTATTGCCGCGGTGGACAACGTGCAGCGCGAGCCCGGCAATGGAAACACGAGGTAGACGTGGCATGTTCCCAGCATGCACCTGCTCCGCAGCATCAGCCGAAGGATTTCACCCCGACTTTATGACGGAAAAGGGCTCTGGAAAAGGGCTCTGACCCCTTTTCCCCTTTTCCGGCGCTAGATTGCCGGGAACATTGCGTCTATCCTTTCCGCTCACGTGTCACGATGAATTGTCTGCATGATGAGAACGAGCGCTGCGAAATACCTTGAAGCCCTGGTCGTACCGGCCGGTAAAAAAATATCGCTGGCCAGGGATTACACAACCGACGATGAGCGTAAACTCATCAGCAGGGAAGCTGGCGAGGAGCTTTTGCAGGAAGGCCTGGCGCACCTGGCCGAAATGCAGGACAAGCTCTATGCCCATGACCAGTACAGTGTTCTCGTTGTGCTGCAAGCCATGGATGCGGCCGGCAAGGATGGCATCATCAAGCACGTCATCAGCGGCCTGAACCCTGTCGGGGTAAAAGTTTCATCGTTCAAGGCGCCCACCGCCCACGAGCTGGACCATGACTATTTCTGGCGGCATTGCCTCGCGCTGCCGGCGCGCGGAGAAATTGGCATTTTCAATCGCTCACACTACGAGAATGTGCTGGTGACGCGCGTGCATCCTGAACTGGTACTCAAGGAAAACCTGCCGGGCATTGATGGCCTGGAAGATATTACGCATGAGTTCTGGCACAAGCGCTACGAGCAGATCAACCGTTTTGAGAAAAACCTCGCAGAAAACGGTGTCGTCATCATCAAGATCTTCCTGCATCTGTCTAAAGACGAGCAGAAGAAGCGCTTTTTGGACCGCATTGACGACCCTGCCAAGAACTGGAAACTCTCCCCGTTCGATGCCCGGGAGCGCAAGTTCTGGGATGACTACCAGCGAGCCTATGAAGAAATGCTGCCGGCCACCAGTTGCGACAGCGCGCCGTGGTTCGTGGTGCCGGCAGACGACAAGTGGTTTGCGCGCCTGTGCATCGCGGGCATTATCACCCGGCAGTTCGAACAGCTGAACCTTGAGTACCCGAGCGTTAGCGACGAGCAGCGTGCGGTGCTGCAAGACGTAAAGAAAGAGTTACTTGCTGAATAGCAGCATGGTCAAAATTGACTTCAATGCCGATATCGCCGAAACAGGCAGCGACATTGACGCGGCCCTCATGCCGTACATTTCCTCGGCCAATATCGCCTGCGGCTTGCACGCGGGCAGTCCGCTGCAAATGGCTGAAGCCGTTCGATTGTGCCTGCAGTACAAGGTGGCCATCGGGGCACATCCATCGTACCGGGATCGCGAGGGATTCGGGCGGCGCCCGCAGCGCTGCTCTGCAGCAGAAATCTATCAACTGATGCAGGATCAACTCACGGCACTGGCCACCATTGCGCAGGCTCAGCAGGCGCGCCTGCACCATGTCAAACCCCACGGCGCACTGTATAACGAGGCGGCCGTTTCGCCCGCGGTAGCCAACGTCATCGCCGCGGCAGTGCGTGATTTCGATAACAGCCTGTGCCTGGTCGGCCTGGCGAATTCCCAGTTGATCCGCTCCGGGAAAGCGGTCGGTTTAAAGACCCTGGCTGAAGGATTCGTGGACCGGCGCTACACCGATGACGGGCTGCTGGTGGCGCGCACAGAGAATAATCCCTTGCTGGAAACCGAGCAGGAAGCCATTGACCAGGCCCTTGCGATGGTGCTGCAACGCCAGGTCAGGACCTGCTCAGGCGCGGTGGTGGGTCTCGAGGTGCAAACGCTGTGCGTGCACGGCGATGGCCCGCATGCCGTGGTGTTCGCCCGGGCCTTGCAAAGAGAATTTACCAGCCATGGCATCCAGGTGACGGCGGAGCAGACATGAATTATTGGCCGTTGTTGGGCGTGTTGATTGTCATCATCGGGTTCATGCGGCGCTGGAACCCGGTGCTGGTGATTATCCTGGCGGGAGCCACGGCGGGCGTGGCGGCCGGCATGAGCCCTGTCCAGCTGCTGACCGAAACCGGCGAAGGCTTTAGCAAAAACCGTTACCTCGCCATTTTCATCCTGACCTTGCCGGTGCTGGGTGCGCTGGAGCGCTCCGGTCTGCGTGAACAGGCGCAAAACTGGATCAGCAGCAAAAAAGCACTCACTGTCGACCGCTTGCTGACGGTGTACCTGGGGGTCCGCCAGATGACATCGGCCCTGGGACTCATGAGCCTGGGCGGCCAGGCGCAAACCGTGCGCCCCTTGCTGGCGCCCATGGTTGAAGGTTCTGCACAGGCCGAACACGGCGCCATCGGGCCGAAGGTGCGCGAGCAACTGCGTGCCTTGTGCGCGGCCACCGATAACGTGGGCCTGTTTTTTGGTGAAGACATTTTCGTAGCGTTCGGCGCGGTGCTGCTGATCCAGGGTATTTATGCCGACAATGGCATTGCGCTTGAGCCGATGCAAATTGCCCTCTGGGGCATACCCACCGCCATTGCGGCATTCCTTATTCACTCGTTCCGCATCCGGCGCTTTGCTCGCACCCTGGGGCAGGCGGTCAGGCAGGAAAATTCGGCTGAGTCCGGGCCATGCTGACGCTCAACCACATCTATGGTGTGGCCGGCATCTACCTGCTCTACACCGCCTGGCAAGGCTGGCGCGACCAAGGCAACCCCAAGCGCATGACCACGGCCGCCTTTTGGGGTTTACTCGGCATCACCTTTCTGTTCGGTGAGGTCATTCCCCCGATGTATATGGGTGTTCTGGCCATCGTCATAGGCCTGCTGGCAGCGGGTGGCGGTTTGGCCACCGGCACTTACCCGGCGGTTTCAAAACAGCTGCGGGAAGAAAAGGCGGCACTGCTCAAAGGCCGCTTGTTCATTCCGGCACTGATGATTCCGGTCTTTACCTTGCTGGGAACGGTTGGCCTGAAGCACGTGACCCTCTTTGGCCATGCACTCATAGGCAGCGAAAATAGCACCGTCATTTCCCTCGGGTTGGCCTGCATCATCGCTTTTGTTTTTGCCCTGGCCATGACGCGAGTCAAAATCACTGACGCCATACAGTCGGCGCGCAGCATACTGGATGCCATTGGCTGGGCTGCCATCCTGCCGCTGTTGCTGGCGGTATTGGGCGGTATTTTCAACAAGGCCGGGATCGGCAACGTGCTGGCGGAAGTGCTGACTCAAACGCTGCCCTTGCAGTATCCCTGGGTCGCCGTGCTGGCCTATGGACTGGGCATGGTCACTTTCGCCATGATCATGGGCAATGCCTTCGCAGCGTTTCCGGTACTGACCATTGGCATCGCCTTGCCGGTGCTGGTGCAGCAACATGGCGCCGACCCCGCACCCCTGGCGGCGCTGGGCATGCTCACGGGTTACTGCGGGACGCTGATGACGCCGATGGCGGCCAACTACAATATCGTCCCGGCCGCGTTGCTGGAGTTGTCCAACAAGAACGCGGTCATTCGCGCGCAGGTCATGACGGCGCTGCCGCTGATGGCCTGTAATCTCGTCCTGATGTACTGGTTTATTTTTCTTTGAAGATTTTTCCTGCGGGCACTGATTCATGGAGCACAAAATGAGAACCAGACTTTCACGGCGTGAGTTTGCCGGCCTTCTTGGCCTCGGCACGGTTTGGCCTTTTGCCGCCAGCCCCGACGACAACCCCCACGACAGCCTAGTTAGCAACGCGGCGCAGAAAAACTTCCGCATCCGGACCATTACTGCCGGTGTGCACTTGTCCAACGGTGCAAATCTTGATCCGGCCAAAGCCGCGGTAGCTTTTTTGCATCAGGCCCGCAGCAGGTTCGAAGCGGAAGGCTATGAGGTCCAGACCCTGCGCCTGGCCACGCAGCCGCTGCAAAATTACCTGCCGGACTGGGCAGCCCCGGCGTCCCTGCAGGCCATCAAGGCGCTTGACCAGTTTGCCGTGGATAACCAGGTCAATTGCAGCATCGGCCCGGTCATCACCGCTGACCAGTACTTTGCGGGATTCGCAGACTGGGCCGCAGCACTGGTGCAGCAAACCAACAACACCAGTTTCAGTTGCGAAGTGGCTTCCACCGCATCAGGCGTGCACTTCAATGCACTGCGTTGTGCCGCTGAAGCCATGCACGCCATTACCCGGGCCACTGCAGGTGGCGAGGGTAATTTCCGCTTTGCTGCGGCCGCGTTCATTCCTTCCGGCACGCCGTTTTTCCCGGTAGCCTGGTTCGACCAGGGCATGGCGTTCAGCATCGGCCTCGAAACCCCCAACCTGCTTACTGCCGCATTTGCGGGAAGAAAGGATTTCAATGATGCCAGGCAACGACTCAAGGCCAGCATGGAATCCGCATTGGGCCCGGTGGCCGCTCTTGCCAGCGAGTTGGCGCAGGGCGCCGGGTGGAACTACCTCGGTATCGATACCTCTCCGGCCCCCAGCCTTGATGCCAGCATTGGCCGGGCCATAGAAACCCTGACCCAGGTACCGTTTGGCGGTCCCTCCACGCTGGCGGCATGTGCGGCTATCACGGATGTGCTCAAGGGGCTGAGCATAAAAACCTGTGGTTATTCCGGGTTGATGCTGCCCGTTTTGGAGGACCCGGTACTGGCGCAGCGTGCCGCTGAGGGCAGATACGGTATTTCCGAGCTGCTGCTGTTCTCCAACGTGTGTGGCACCGGACTGGATGTTGTTCCCCTGCCCGGTGATGTGTCAGTAGAGGAGCTGACCGCGGTGATATCCGACGTGGCGGCACTGGCCACCAAGTACCACAAGCCCCTGTCTGCCCGGCTTTTCCCGGCCCCCGGCAAGAAGGCCGGCGACAAAGTACGTTTCGATAATCCCCACCTCACCGAATGCGTGGTTATGGCGCTTACTCCTTATCCGGATTGATGCGCACGCCTTTGACGGTGTTGGACACCAGTGCATAGCCAAAATAGACCCCGCCAAAGCGGCGCTTCACCAGCACGTCCTCGCCATCATCGCGCTCAATGTGGTACTGATCCTTGGGCAGTTGCTCCCTCAGGGCTTTCACGACTGCCTTGGCTACCCCATTCTCGCTAGTGCCTTTCTTGATGGGGATCTCGGCCACGGTAGGCTCGCCTTTCTTGGGCGTGAATTTCATGCTGATGACGCCGTCCGATTCAGCGTTGCCACTGAACTGCAGGCGCCACTTGTTGGAGGTGCCGATCCCGGCTGAAACATGGGTGGCCACTACCAGCAGGAACGCAAGTACACAGAGTGCGCCGGCGAAGTTGCTGCGCTTGAATCTTTGGCTTGACGGCATGATAAAGCTCCCGAAAAAAGCCGATAATAGCAGCATGATCTCAATAATGGTTCGGTACTGAATGAAAACTCCCAAGGCCCTCCAGCCATTAATTGACGACGGCGTCATCGACGCGGTGATGCGTCCGCTGAAAAGTGGCAAGGAAGCGGCGGTATACGTGGTGCGCTCAGGCGACGAGGTTCTGTGCGCCAAGGTGTACAAGGACATGCAACAGCGCAGCTTCCAGGCCCGGGTGCAGTATCAGGAAGGGCGCAAGATGCGCGGCAGCAGGCAAGCGCGCGCCATGGGCAAGGCGACAAAATTCGGGCGTAAGGAACAGGAATCGGCCTGGAAGAATGCCGAAGTGGACGCCTTGTATCGCCTGTTCGATGCCGGGGTTCGCGTGCCCAGGCCGCACGGCTATTTTCATGGCGTGTTGCTGATGGAGCTGGTTACGGATGCTGCAGGCCATAGCGCCCAGCGCCTGGGTGAAGTGGAACTCACCATGGAAGAAGCACGCAGCTATCACGAGCGGCTGATGGCTGACGTGGTGCGCATGCTGTGCATCGGCATGATCCATGGCGACCTCTCGGAATACAACGTGCTGGTTGCGCCGGGCGGCCCCGTGATTATTGACCTTCCGCAGGTGGTCAGTGCGGCTGGAAACAATGCAGCGCGCGCCATGCTGCTGCGCGATGTGCATAACATCAGGGACAGTCTGGGCCGCTTTTGGCCTGAACTCCTCGTCACGCATTTTGGCGAGGAGATGTGGTTCTTATATGAGCAGGGCAAGCTGAAACCGGATGGTGTTTTGACTGGCAAGTTTGTGTTCGACCAGCGCACTGCGGATGTGGATGAAGTTATGCTGACCATCGAAGACGCGCGCCAGGAAGCAATCGCTCGCCAACTGGGCCGCGAGGAAGCAGCGGAACGGGATTGACTGCGTGCCTGTTTCGCAGGACGCTGGTATTTCCCGGCCAGCTAGCTGGAGGTTTGTATGAGTTACGTTGACGGTTTTGTGTTGCAACTCCCCCGGAAACGCAGGTTACTAGCCTGGTTACCTCTGTTCATGGTGCTGTTCCTTGCACCGTGGCCAGCCAACGCGGTCGAGGTGTACCAGTGGACCGACGAAAATGGCGTGGTGCATTTCAGCCAGTGGGCGCCAACCGAGCCCGAAAAGAATGTCAGCACGCTGGAGGTGGATGGCAGCCCTCCGCCCGGTTACGACCCGGAAGCTGACCTGTATAACGTCGAAGCCAACCAGAAATACATGGAATCGCTGTGGTCGGATCGTGAAAAACGCCAGGAAGAGAGTCGCGAGCGGCAGGCCGCTTCGGCTCCGCAAATCATCCAGCAAACGATAACGCCCGAGTATGGTGCATGGCCGGTCTACCCGGCTTATGGCCTGCGTCCGCCACTGCGGCCGGATAGGCCCGACAGACCGGAGAAACCGGTGAGACCGGAGCAGCCATTAGAACCGCCAGGCACCTGGGCACCCAAGAGGCGCGACGGATGACCCCACCACCATGAAAGGCTGTTCAATTAACCAGAGCTTCAAAAAAACTTCTATTTTCCTCATGCCTATGCTATTTATACTTCCGTGATTACTTGCCTTCAGGTGAGGGGACATCGAATGACGAAAAACAATTCATTGGCGAAAATCCTGGTTGGCGCCTCGGTTGTCGGCGCCGTCCTGTTCAGCAGCTTTACCATGGCACAGGACACGCCCGCCACAGCGTCAACGCCGGCAACGTCACAGCAGATCAAGGACCAGCGCGCGCTCGATCTCCTGCGAGGCATGAGTGACACGCTGGCTAAAGCGCAAACCATGAGTTTCAGAGTGCGCAGCCTGGTTCCCTTTGCTGCGCCTTCCGGGCAGCACATCAGCCTTTTCGGGTCGTCGCTCGTAGCGATGCAGCGCCCCAACAAGTTGTTCGTCGAGACCGGTGGCGACCTCTTCCCGCACAAGCTCTACTTCAATGGCAAGACGGTGACGACGGTTGGGGCCGACCAGCAGTTCTACGCGCAGGAGACGGCACCCACCACCGTAGAGGCGCTGATCCAGACGGAGCATCCAGGCTCCGATGCGTTGGCACCTTTTGTCGACCTGCTCGCGGCCGATCCATACGCCCGTCTTACTCAGGATAGTGCGGCCAGCGCACTCGTGGTCGGCCAATCGACCATTGAAGCAGTCAACACCGATCACCTGGCGTTTTCCGGGAATGGGGTCGACTGGGAAATCTGGATCGGTGCCGAGGATAAATTGCCACGCCTGATGGTCGTGCACTACCGCAGCGGCGAGCTGCAGCCGACTTTCACCGCGGTCTTCTCGGACTGGCAGCTCGGTGCGCCGACCCCGGCCGAAACGTTCGATGCCACCATCCCGAAAGACGCAGAGAAGATCGAATTCAAGCTGCCTGTACTTCAGCAGTCCGAATGAGCAGCGAAAGGAACAATGCGATGAAACAGACCAGGAAACAGAACAAAATACTCCTACTCGGCATCGCGACGACGGCCTGCATGCTCGTTCCCCTGACTGATGCCAATGCCTGGGTTGCTGCCGGTGGGTTCCACGGTGCGGTTGGTGTCGGTGGCTACCATGGTGCTGTTGTGGTTGGTGGTTACCATCCTGCCTTCAGGGTAGGCGGCTACCACCCCGCTTATTATGCCCCCGGCTGTTACGCATGCGGAGCGGCGGCTGGTGCGGTTGCCGGCATCGTGGTTGGTGCTGCGATCGCCAATGCGTCGCAGCCCACTGCGGTCGCCCAAGTCAATGTACCGATCGGTACCCAGTACGCGACACTCCCCATCGGTGCTCAGAGTTTGGTAGTAAATGGCGTTAACTACTATCAGAGCGGACCGACCTGGTTCGAGCCGTATTTTGGATCGAGCGGCGTATATTACGAGGTAGTGTCGGCGCCATAAATAATCCACCGCCCTTGTTACGTGAAAGGGTTGCGCTCGTGTATTCGCGATTGCGCAGAAATGGAGTGTCGCAATAGCAGCGACCAGCGCCAGCAGCGATATGGCTGGCGGTGAGATTTTTTTTGTCAGGATCAGTAGCGCAGATGGACGTTTCCTGCTGTTCACCTCCGCCGCAAGAAACCCAGTAAGCGGTCAGATCGACACCAACGGCCGCCTTCGGAGATAGCAGCGCCGTGATCCTCCGCCGCGTCATCGGTCATTTCCAAAAACAGGAATGGACCGCAATCTTTCTTGACTTCCTGATCGTGGTTCTCGGCGTCGTCATCGGTGTTCAGGTCAATAGCTGGTGGGCGGGGCTATCGGATGCGCGCCGCGAGATGGCCTATGTGACCGCGCTGCAGGAGGATTTCAAGCTCGTTATCGCGGAACTCGAAGGCGACGCCGCCCTTTATGAAGGGATCGCAAACTCAATGGCGCTACTCCTCGATCAATCGCGCAAGGCGGCGCCCGATGCTTCACTCGCGGCGCTGAATGCCGCCGCCGGGCAATTGATCACCATGGAAGGAACGCCGATTGTCTCCGACACGTATGCGAACCTCACTGGCTCGGGCGATCTCGCCATCATCGAGAGTCAGGCAGTGAAGAACTCGCTGCCCGTGTTCTTCGCGCAGGCTGACACCGTCAAGCTTGTCGGAAATACACACGAGATGCAGCTCGTGAACGTATTTCAGCCCTACATTATCAACAACCTCGATTACCCGGGCATGACGGCGAATGGCAGGAGGGGTAAAGGACTCATCGCGTTTGAACCGGAGCGCATCCTCGCTGTTCTGCCAACGGCTGAGTTCCGCAACGTCGTCGCGGTCAAATGGGATATCGTGACCGACCTTCGTAACAATATCCTGAAGGCCCTTGACGACGCACGCGACGTTGAGGTGGTGCTGGAGGCGGAGTTGCACAAGAGGTTCAGCTCGCAGTCTATTCCGTGACTGGAATCATTGCACGACCGGTTCGGCAGCGGTAGGGTAAAAGAAACGCTTCCAGGTCCCGAGAGGGTTGGTTATGCGGACATCCATTGCTATTTTTCCATTCCTCCTCGCCATATTCGGCATGGCGCTGACCGCAGCGGGCGGTGACGCCCGGGCAGACATCTGCAAGTGGGTCGATGCGGACGGCGTCACGCACTATGTCGCCGAGTGCCCCGAAGGTGTCGACTCCCGCCAGGTTGAACTCGAGCCGCCACCGCCGTCGAGGCCGGACGATAAGCAAGCCGCCAATCCGGAGGCAACAGCGTGGATTGGGAAAAGCAGCTCAGCGTGCGATTCATGCTGACCCTGAAGGCTCGTGAGCAACTACATGAGGGTGCCCTGCTCGAAGCACAGTTCCCCGATCCCGCCAATCCGGCGCTCAAGCGGGCAGTCAGCAAAACACTCAAGCGGGCGCGTTCGGAGATCACTCTGTTCTACCCGCCCTTTGGGGGCCTTAAGTGCTGGAATTACGAGGTCGAGGTTTACGTTCACCGGGACGACTCGCGGGCCGAATTGCTCGATATCCACCGGCAATCCATCCAGTCAGTGATCGACTTCGACCTTGTCTCGAAGGAAGATGACTTGCACCAGAAGATGGGTCTCGCCGTACTTGCGCCAGACCAGTACCAGTTAGTGGAGGCGGTTGGCAAATGCCCTTCCGAGCATGCGCAAGACTTGCCGCTTCCAGGGTGGGCGTCTTGCGAATATACGGCCGGTACCAGTACCGACTGAAACGTGACCGGCGCCCCGCTCCTGGCGCGCACCTTGGGGATTTTGACCACCACCGGCCCCACTCCCGTTTGCGGCTCACGCTCGGACAGATATCCGTTGCGCACCACGCCCGCATGCCCGGACTGCGTACGACGATCTCGATGCTGCGCCAGGAGCTGCCTGGCCCCAACTCTGAGCAGTTCGGTCAACGGATCGGTGCTAATGACTCGACGTTCCAGTTCAATAACATTATTCTTGTTCACAGTGGCGTATCTCCCTAGGTTGTTTGTTTGT
>SHZL01000196.1 GCA_009692275.1 Lysobacterales bacterium
GCAGGCATCCTCGAAACCGGCGCTGCTGACAAGGTGGATGACCAGACCCTGTTCCAGATTGGTTCGGTGTCCAAGGCGTTCACGACGGCCGCCCTGGCTCTGCTGGCCGACGAAGGAAAGCTTTCCTTTGATGATAAGGTAATCGACTACCTGCCCGAATTTCGCATGTACGACGCATGGGTGACGCGCGAATTCACCATCCGCGATCTGCTCACGCATCGCAGCGGCTTGCCCATTGGCGCCGGCGACCTGCTGATGTTCCCCGAAGGCAAGACCACGCCGGAGGAGATCATCCATGCGATGCGGTACCTCAAGCCCAGCAGCAGTTTCCGCTACCACTTTGATTATGACAACCTGCTCTACATCATCGCCGGGGAGGTGGTTGCGCGGGTTTCCGGCATGCCGTTTGAGGAATTCCTTGAACAACGCCTGTTGTTCCCGCTGGGGATGCAGGACTGCGCCGCCACGCTTGAACGCGCCCCATCCGCGGCAAGCAAGGCAACCCCGCACGTGCTGGTGGACGGGCAACTGCAGACCACCAGTGCGGGCATGACCAGCCTTGTCTCTGCTGCCGGAGGCATTAATTGCAGCGCTCGCAGCATGACGCACTGGATGTCGTTCGTGCTGAACAAGGGGCTCACTGCCGACGGGGTGCAACTCATCAGCGCCGCCCAGTTTGAACAGGTACTGGGCCCGGTGACGATTCTGCCAGCCTCGCCCGAAATGGCGGAATATACGGGCGCCTACCTCAGCGCCTATGCCCTGGGTTGGGGTATTTCAAGTTTTTACGGGCAGCCGATGGTGTCACATGCCGGTGGCGTATGGGGCATTACCACCTACCTCATGGTGCTGCCCAAACTGGGACTGGCCATATTTGCCAGCGGCAACCAGATGTCCCCGGCTCCTCTGGCCATCGTTAGCGACATTGCCGATCAGTTCCTGGTCGGCACCACGCCGTACGCCGGCAAGGACTGGATTGCCATCCTCAGCGGAATTTCCCAGGGCCGCAAAGACGAAGCGGCCAAGGCGGTTGCGGCGGCCGCGGAATCACGAGCGGCAAACAGCAAGCCCAGCCTGCCGCTTGAAGCGTATGCCGGGACCTACCGCGATGACTGGTATGGCGACATTCACATCGAGTTGGATAAGGCTGGCGGCCTGCGATTTCGGTCCGACCGGAACGAGCCATTGAACGGGCCGCTGGAGCATTTTCAGTACGACACATTCATAGTCCGCTGGGCGGACCGCAAGTTGCAGGCCGACGCCTACGTCTCGTTTTCGCTGAGCCCGGAAGGCAAAGTGGATCGCATCCGCATGAAGGCCGTTTCTCCGGCTACGGATTTTTCATTCGACTTCCACGATCTGGATCTCAAGCGGGTTGAGTAGAATGCTGGCTATTGAATGGTCAGCGCATTGTCCAGCATCAACTCGGTCCCGTTCATGAAGCGGGATTCATCGCTGGCGAGGTAGAGCACCAGATTGGCCACATCCACCGGACGCCCGATGCCCACCGTGTTCGCCGCATCCGGACTGTCGGGATCGGGCACATCCATGCCCAGCGTTCCAAAGGAAGCACGCACCATGGGAGTATCAATCGCACCTGCATGGATGGAATTGCAGCGAATCTTGTAGCCGTTCATCTGGCAATGGATGGCAATCGTCTTGGTCATGCTGCGCACCGCGCCCTTGGCTGCAGAATAGGCAAAAAACACCGGGTAGCCGAGGTGCGATGCCACGGACGACATGTTGATGATGGAGCCTCCACCGCGGCGCTTCATGGCAGGTATTGCAGTCTTGCAGCCGAGGAAAACACCTTCGTTCATGATGGCATTGCTCAGGCGGAATTGTTCCAGGGTGGTATCTTCGATAGTGGCTACCAGGGCGATGCCGGCATTGTTCACCAGTACATCCAGTCCACCGAATTCAGCTTCAACGGCATCAATGATTTCCTGCCACCGCGCTCCATCCGTGACGTCATGCTGGTAAAACCGGGTGGGGTTTCCGGTGGCGCTGCTGATCTCTTTGGCCACTGCTTGCCCCGCCTTATCGATGTCGGTTAGCACCACCGTGGCGCCTTCTTCGGACAGTCGAAAGGCATCGGCCTTACCCAATCCGGAGGCGGCACCGGTAATGAGAGCTACTTTCCCAGTCATACGTCCCATTCATTTCTCCAGCAGGGTTGGACACAGGATCTCATCGTAACAAGCACATCTGCTGGTTACAATCAGCCGTGATTTTTTTGTGCGATATTGCGGTAGACTGATGCCTGTCGTTGCCAGTACTCGTCCTGATACACATTTGATAAACTCATGAGCAAGGGAAAAGCACTGCGCCGCAAGCCGGCGAAGCACCACCAACCCGACGCCCCGGGGCAGGAAGGCTGGCAGGCGCGGAAAAGTGCCGCCACGCGTGACCAGATCATCAGCGCCGCCATTCGCTGTATCGTAGAATCCAGCTACGCCAAGGCTACAACCATGAAAATAGCCGAAAGCGCTGGCCTCTCCCGCGGCGCAACCCTGCACCACTTTCCATCGAAAATGGACATCATCCGGGCGGCCGTGGACTATCTCCATGAAAAGCGTTTGCAGGCTTTCAGGCGATCCATACGGGAGATTCCGCCGGGCGCTGACATGGTTCACCTCGCCGTGCATTCCTGCTGGGCACACGTAAACCACCCGATTTTCGTAGCTTTTATTGAGTTGTCGGTGGCGGCCCGCACGGATCCGGAATTACGCGAGATTTTGCGCCCGGCGCAACTGGCCTTTGATCATGAGTGGTACACCACCGCGCGTGAAGTATTTCCCGAATGGCAGTCAGACCCCAAGGCGTTTGATCTCGCTTTGAACCTGACCCAGCAGCTCATGGAAGGCATGGCCATCAGCTTTTATACCCACGCGCGTGAAGACAACAAGGAACAGCTGTTGGCCTACCTGGAAGAAAAACTGCGGGAGCTCAAGCCAGTGGCCGGCAAGCCTGCAGAACTTCGGGTGAAGTCGGGAAAATGAACATCCGTGTTCATCAAGGGTATTTCCGCGAGCTGGACCAGGCCGTTGCAGAAATCGCGGCGCAACAGTTGTACCCGGTAGAAATGCTCGTCCCCCCGGTAAGCAATGAAAGCCACTGGCACAGTTTCTCCACCCGTATTTATATCCTGGAAGGTGAGCTGACCATCACCGACCATGTGCTCAAACAGGCATTCACGGCAGGCCCGGGCGCCCTGGTTGAAGTGCCGCAACGCGTGCTGCATTCAGAGTTTTCCGCGCAGGGCTATAAAATTATTGCCGGTATGACTGCCGACCCTGCCGGCTTGAGCGGACCGATCGACCTGGATCCTTCCTTGTTGTAACAATACACGGTGAATCCGCGCAAGCCCGAACCACTTGGGCCCGAACCACGAAAGCACGAATCGCCCGGGCCCGGACCGCACAATGTCGAACCACCCAAGCTCGGGCTGGGTATTCGCCAGAAACTCGCCCAGTTCTCCGTGTTGGTCGGGGCCCTTACTCAGGCGTTTATTCGTGGGTGTTTCGATGTATTTCGAGCGCAGAGTGAACGATTTTTAGACTCGGTGAGATCCGGGATTTGTACTGTTCGGGCGTCTTGGGGTTGTCGCTGACAACGACAATTTCTGCTGCAAAGATGCCATGACCGATACTCCACCGGGGTAAATCCGTTACCCGGTCCGTTGACTGCGCTTCGATTGATTCCCGCAATTCAGCCAAATGGCGCTCGCCTGCCTGCTTGTCCAGCAAAACCTGTGAGGTATCGCGTATCAGGCCATAGGACCAGCGAGCTACGAGAATCGCACCGACAATGCCCATGGCGACTCACCTTGCAACCAGCCTCAGTCTGCATGTGCTCTTGATTCTCAGGCTAGCGAATCAGCCTGCGCCATTTTCCGGGTTCCGTCTTCCCGCGAATGCACCAGGCGATAGAGTGCAGGGAGTACAAGCAAGGTCAGTAATGTTGATGAAATGATTCCGCCAATCACCACCGTTGCCAATGGACGCTGGACCTCCGAGCCAATGCCGGTGTTCAAGGCCATTGGCACGAATCCCAGTGAGGCTACCAGCGCTGTCATCAGCACGGGGCGAAGCCGGGTCAATGCGCCTTCGCTGATAGCTTTGTCCAGGGGCAGGCCATGGAGCCGTAAATCCCGTATAAAGGCCACCATCACCAGGCCATTGAGTACGGCAATGCCTGAAAGAGCGATGAACCCAACGGCTGCGGAGATTGAAAGCGGTATACCTCGGATCAAGAGGGCAATGATCCCGCCGGTCAGCGCGAGGGGCACGCCGGAAAAGATAACTCCGGCATCTTTGAAGGAACCAAGGGCCATAACGAGCAACCCCAGGATCAGGACCAGCGTCACGGGTACGACCACCGCGAATCGCCGGGTTGCAGATTCCAATTGTTGAAAAGTGCCACCATATTCCACCCAGTAACCGGGCGGGATATCAACCTGTGTTTGTACCTCTCGCTTAACATCCCTGACAAAAGATCCCAGGTCTCTCCCCCGGACATTGGCGGTGACCACGACACGTCGCTTGCCATTTTCGCGAAGAATCTGGTTATATCCGGTGTCCAGGTGCAAGCTGACCAACTCGCTGAGCGGAACCGAACCGCCAGCGGAAAGCGCGACCGGCAAGTTGCCCAACCAGTCGGGATTTGAACGCAATGCCTCGGGCAGGCGAACGACAATGTCAGCCCTGCGATCACCTTCATAAAACTGCCCGGCCACGCTGCCGCCCAATGCAGTTGCAACGAGGTCCTGGACATGCGTAATGCTCACGCCATAGCGCGCAAGTGCATCGCGATCCGGATCGATAGTCATTACCGGAAGTCCGGTTGTTTGCTCCACGGCGACATCGGCCACTCCGGGTACCCCGGCAATGGCATTTTCGATTTCATCACCAATAGAGATGAGCTGATCAAAGTCGTCTCCAAAAACCTTGATAGCCAGTTCGGCACGCACACCAGCAATGAGTTCGTTAAAACGCATCTGGATCGGCTGCAAGAACTCGTAGCGGTTTCCGGGAATGGGTGTTACCAGTGCTTCCAATTCGGCAACCACCTGGGACTTGGGTTTCTCGGGGTCGGGCCAGGCATCACGGGGTTTCAGAATGATGAAATTGTCCGCCACGCTGGGAGGCACCGCTTCGGTCGCCACTTCTGCGGTGCCAATCTTGGCAAACACGCGCTCCACTTCTGGAAGTTTCCTGATTGCAGTCTCCAGCTGCTTCTGGAGACGCACGGCCTGCTGCAGCGAGGTGCCGGGGATTCGTAGAGCATGCATGACGATATCTCCCTCGTCCAGGTTGGGGACGAATTCGGATCCCAAACGTGTTGCCAGGTAACCACAAAACACCATCAGGG
>SHZL01000197.1 GCA_009692275.1 Lysobacterales bacterium
GGCATTGGCCGATGCACAAAGCCTGGCGACCGGGCTCGATAACCAGATGATCGAGCCGGTGCACGTCATGGTGGCCCTGCTTGACCAGGAGGGGGGCTCCACCCGTCACTTGCTGACCAAGGCGGGCGTGCGGGTGAACGCCTTGCGCTCACAACTGGGCGAGCGCATGGAGGGCCTGTCGAAAGTCAAAGGCGCGGCTGGAGAGATCAGCCTTTCGAACGACCTGATCAAGCTGCTCAACGTCACCGACAAGCTGGCGCAAAAGCGCGGTGACCAGTACGTCGCCAGCGAGTTGTTTGTGCTCGCCGCCCTGGAAGTGAAAGGCCTGCTGGCTGACAGCCTGGCCCAGGCGGGCGCCCAACGCGATGCCGTTGAGAAAGCGGTTGACGAACTGCGCGGCGGCGAGCAGGTGGTAGACCAGAACGCCGAGGAATCGCGCCAGGCCCTGGAAAAATACACCATCGACATGACCGAGCGGGCCGAACAGACCAAGCTCGACCCGGTTATCGGGCGCGACGAAGAAATCCGCCGCTGCATACAGGTGCTGCAGCGCCGCACCAAGAACAACCCGGTACTGATTGGTGAGCCGGGCGTGGGCAAGACCGCCATCGTCGAAGGATTGGCCCAACGCATCGTCAATGGCGAAGTGCCCGAAGGCATCAAGGGCAAGCGCGTCCTGTCGCTGGACATGGGGTCCCTGCTGGCTGGCGCCAAGTACCGTGGCGAATTTGAAGAGCGCCTCAAGGCCGTGTTGAACGACCTGGCCAAACAGGAAGGCAATGTCATCCTGTTCATCGACGAGATCCACACCATGGTCGGCGCCGGCAAGGCGGAAGGGGCCATGGACGCCGGCAACATGCTCAAACCGGCGCTGGCGCGCGGTGAGTTGCATTGCATCGGCGCCACCACCCTGGACGAATACCGCAAGTACGTGGAAAAGGACGCTGCCCTGGAACGGCGCTTCCAGAAAGTGTTTGTCGGCGAGCCTTCGGTGGAAGACACCATTGCCATCCTGCGCGGCCTGCAGGAACGTTACGAAGTGCATCACGGCGTGGAAATCACTGACCCTGCGCTGGTCGCCGCTGCGACCTTGTCGCACCGTTATATTTCCGACCGGCAATTGCCGGACAAGGCCATCGACCTGATGGACGAGGCGGCCTCGCGCATCCGCATGGAAATCGACTCCAAGCCCGAGGCCCTGGACCGGCTGGAACGTCGCCTGATCCAGCAGAAAATCCAGCGCGAGGCACTGAAAAAAGAATCGGATGAGGCTTCGCGGCAGCGTCTGAAAGACCTGGAACTGGACATCGCGGAGCTGGAACGTGAGTTTTCCGACCTCGAAGAGATCTGGAAATCCGAAAAGGCGGCAGTGCAGGGCACCTCCCATATCAAGGAGGAAATTGAGCGAGCCCGCGCCGAACTGGAAGTGGCGCATCGCGGCCAGGACCTGGCGCGCATGTCTGAAATCCAGTACGGCCGTTTGCCGGAACTGGAAAAGCAGCTCAAGGAAGCGGAGCAGGGTGAAACCGGCGGGTTCCAGTTGCTGCGCAACCGCGTCACCGAAGACGAGATCGCCGAAGTAGTTTCACGCTGGACGGGTATCCCGGTGTCGCGCATGCTGGAAGGCGAGCGTGACAAATTGCTGCGCATGGAAGAATCCCTGCACAACCGGGTGATCGGCCAGGGCGAGGCGGTCAAGGCCGTGGCGGATGCCATCCGCCGTTCCCGCGCCGGGCTGTCCGACCCCAAGCGACCCATCGGTTCCTTTCTGTTCCTGGGGCCTACGGGTGTGGGCAAGACCGAGCTATGCAAATCCCTGGCTGAATTCATGTTCGATACCGAAGATGCCATGGTGCGCATCGACATGTCCGAGTTCATGGAAAAGCATTCGGTGGCGCGCCTGATCGGCGCTCCCCCTGGCTATGTCGGTTACGAAGAAGGCGGTTACCTGACCGAAGCGGTACGTCGCCGGCCGTATTCCGTGATCCTGCTGGATGAAATCGAGAAAGCCCACCACGATGTGTTCAACATCCTGTTGCAGGTGCTCGATGACGGCCGCCTCACGGATGGCCATGGCCGCACGGTGGACTTCCGTAACACGGTCATCGTCATGACCTCCAACCTCGGCTCGGCCCGCATCCAGGAATATGCCGTTGCCGGCAAAGGTTACGAGGCGATGAAGTCTGCCGTGCTGGAGGTCGTAGGCCAGCATTTCCGCCCTGAGTTCATCAATCGCGTGGATGAAATGGTGGTGTTCCATCCGCTCGACCAGGTGCAGCTCCGCTTGATTGCGGGTATCCAGACCCAGTTGCTGCGCACGCGGCTGCGGGGTCACGGATTTGGCCTGACCATCAGCGATGCTGCGCTGGACCTGCTGGGCGAGGCTGGTTTTGATCCGGTATATGGCGCCCGGCCGCTGAAACGTGCCATTCAGCAGGAACTGGAAAACCCGCTGGCGCAGAAAATCCTCTCAGGCGCATTCAAGTCGGGCGACACCATCGCAGTGGATGTGCAGGGCGGCCGCTTCAGTTTTGCGCTTGCCGCAAGCTGAAAGTGCCAGCCGGGGCTTAAACACAGGACCCCAAGCGCAAGCCTGAGTGCACGACTGTGGCGGGCCATTCGGAAATACCGGTACTATGGTGGCTTGAGGATTTCCTGCGAATCCGCTACAGGTATCGACCCATGCATAATTATTCCCGGTTCCTGCTGCTGCTCGTCCTGTGCAGCGCTTGCGCCCTGGCGAATGAGCCGTTCGCTGAGCGGGTGCTGCTCAACGGCAACATCCTTACCGTGGATGCGCGCGATTCGGTTGCGGCAGCACTGGCAATTCGCGCCGGGCGTATCGTGGCAGTGGGCAGCAACGCCGAAATCTCTGCGCTGATGGGTCCTGGCACGGAGCAAATCGACCTGCATGGCCTGACTGCAACGCCGGGCCTGCTGGACTCGCACGCGCATTTTTCCTCGGGTGGATTACAGACGCTGACGAACGTGAGCCTCAACTACCCGCTGGTGGCCAGCGTGGCGGATGTGATCAAGAGCGTGGCAGCACGTGCAGTGAATACTCCACCAGGAGGCTGGGTGCTGGGTAGCGGCTGGGATGAGGGCAAGCTGAGTGAGCTGCGCTACGTCTATGCCGCTGACCTCGATCCGGTGTCAGCCGACCACCCCGTGTGGCTGACCCACACCACGGGTCACTACGGCGTGGCTAACAGCCAGGCTCTGGCCATGGCGGGGATTACGGCGCAAACGCCTGACCCGCCTGGCGGCGTGATCGACCGTGATGCCGAGGGCAATCCCACCGGTGTGTTGAAAGAATCCGCCATGGCGCTGGTGACGCAGCTGATTCCTGCGGCCACCGCCGAACAGGAACGCGATGCTTTGCGCATGATGTCGCGGGAGTTCAATCGCGAATGCATGACCGGATTAAAGGATCCCGGCATCTTTGATGCGACCTGGAAGGCCTACCAGGATGTATCGAACGAGGGAGCGCTGACCGTGCGCGTGTTTGCCTTGTGGCACAGTCCCGACACGCTGGACGAGGCACGCCAGTTGGTACAGAAGATCGCGCCATTCACCCGGCCGTACGAAACCACCGGGGATGACCGGCTGATTTCCGGTGGCATCAAGCTGTTTGCTGACGGCAGTGGCGGCGCACGCACTGCGTGGCTATGGCAGGACTGGAACAAGAACCGCAGCGGAGTGGATGAAGGCAACCAGGGTTTCCCTGGCATTGATCCCGATGTGTTGCGCGAGTTGATTTTTCTGTACCACGATGCCGGCCTGCACATGGGGGTACATGCCATCGGTGACCGCGCGATCGATTTCGTGGTTGCCTCCTACGCGCTGGCACTGATCCGCAATCCGCAACACGGGCTGCGCCACGCCATCATACATGCCAATATTCCCACCGAACTGGCGATGAACACCATGGCGGCGCTGCAACAGACTTTTGATGCCGCTTACCCGGAACCGCAGGCCAACTTTACCTGGTGGATCGGCGATACCTATGCCGGTAACTTCGGTCCGCAGCGAAGTCTGCGGCTCAACCCGTTCCACACCTTCCAACAAAAGGGTATTCACTGGGGCGGCGGTTCGGATTTTGATGTCACGCCTTTTCCCGCCCGTTACGGCATCTGGGCTTCGATGGCGCGCCAACCGTTGCTGGGAGTGTATGGCGCTGATCCGTTTGGCCAGGCCGAGGCAGTGGACGTGCACACCGCGCTGCGTTCATTCACCCTGTGGAATGCCCACCAGATGTTCCTCGAGGATAAGATCGGTTCACTGGAAGTGGGCAAGTACGCCGATATCGCCGTGTGGAACGTTGATCTCTACACCGCCCCGGCAGAGGACATCAAGAACATGCAATGCCAGATGACCTTGTTACAGGGTGAGGTGGTGTATCGGCTGGGGCAGGACAGCGAAGGTCCTGAATAGAGGTCTTTACGGGCCGGGCGTAGCGTTTTCTGTCTTAGCGTGAAGGCAATAGGTGGCGCAGGTTTGGCTCGGCGAGGGGCTGGAGGAACTGGCTGAATATTTCCCGGCTGAGTTTCACTGACTGGCCAATAGCCTGATGGGTTTGTTCACGGATGGCAGCGGCGTCCTGTCCGCGTCCTGCGGTATTGAGGTCCTGCTGGTACTCCGGGTAGTGCAGCCAGCGATTGATCAGGCGTTCGTCCAGTTCGAGATGGCACTGCAGTCCGTAGGATTTTTCGGCGTAGCGAAAAGCCTGGTTCTCGCAGCTTTCCGTGCGTGCCAGGTGTACCCCGCCGGCGGGCAGGTCAAAGGTGTAACCATGCCACTGGAATACCGGGTGCGGCTCGACCAGTTTGCAAAACAAGGGGTCGGATGCAGCCTGTGCCGTGGGTTTGAGGTCATACCAGCCGATTTCCCAGGCATCCATGGGCTTCACCCGGCCACCGAGCGTATACGCCAGCAGTTGTGCCCCCAGGCAGATTCCCAGCACCGGTATGTCCTGCTTCATGGCGGCTTCAATGCAGCGCATTTCCACGTTCAGGTGCGGATAGATATCGCCCTGGTCGGGCATCTGCGGGCCACCCAGCACGATCAGGGCGTCGTAGCGGCTCACGTCCGGTTGCGCATCCGGCTCGCGGTGGAAATTCACATAACGAATGCGGTGGCCTCGTTTGCGCAATACCGGGTCGAGCGTGCCCAGGGGTTCAGCCGCCACATGCTGAAATACCAGTACCTTGGCCATGTTCAGCAGCTCACTCAGTCCACCGGCCGGACCTGCCCGGCACCTCGAACCACCCATTTGTAACTGGTGAGTTCCGGCAGGGCCATGGGCCCGCGGGCATGCAGTTTTTGCGTGCTGATGCCGATCTCTGCGCCCATGCCGAATTGCCCGCCA
>SHZL01000198.1 GCA_009692275.1 Lysobacterales bacterium
GGTGTAACCGTGGCCCCGCTTGCATCGATGACCTCGGTTCCGGGATGCTGCAGGGAGCTGAGTTCCTCGTTCGACCCGACGGCCAGGATACGGGTGCCCATCAGCGCCACGGCTTGTGCTGCTGGCCGGCTGCCGTCCATGGTGTACACCCGCGCGTTGCGGATTAACACATCCGCCCGAACGGGGCCGCCGGAGGAATCCTGCGCCTGCAGCGCGGCCGGCAAAAGCGCGGCCGGCAAAAGGGCACCTGCGCTGCCGAGCAGGCCGGCAGCAGAAATAAATCGGCGTCGTTTCATGGGCCGCACTCCTGGGGTAATCAGCTAAAAGTCAGTACGGGTTCACCCAAGACGGCAACTATGGGTTCAACTCCCAGGCCATCCCCGCCCGAGCTTGCCATCCAGCCTGCGTTGCGTTGCGGTGCACCATCGGCGATATGCCGGGTCACGTAGGAATTAAAATCGGTGGCGGTAAAGCGGTTGCGCTGCGGCGTGCTGTGCGCCAGGTGGGCAATGGCCGCGGTGACGATGTCGCCGCCCCAGGTATCCTCAATGGTCAGGGCGATACCTTGCGAGCACAGGAAGTCCCGCGCCAGCCGGGCTTTGCTCAGGCCGCCCATCTTGCTGATCTTGATATTGGCCACATCCATCGCCCGATCGGCGCAGGCCTGTTGCACGGCCTGCATGGAATCGATGGATTCATCCAGGATGAAGGGCAGGTCCGTGTGCCGCCGGATTTCCAGGCATTCCGCGTACGTGTTGCAGGGTTGCTCGATGTACACATCGATATCGCGCACCGCGCGCACCACCCGCAGGGCCTGGTGCGGCAGCCAGCCGGTATTGGCATCGGCGATGAGCACGTCACCCGATTGCAGCACATCGGCGCAGGCACGAATCCGCTCGATGTCCACATCGGGATCACCGCCCACCTTGAGCTGAAAACAGCGGTAACCGTCGGTGCGGTGCTGCGCCACGTTCTCTGCCATGCCGTCCGGAGACTGCTGCGAAATCGCCCGGTACAGCCTCACACGATCGCCATCCGCACCGCCCAGCAAGGTGGATACCGGTTGCCTGCAGGCTTTGCCCAACAGGTCCCAGCAGGCCATGTCGATGGCCGACTTGACGTAGGGATGCCCCTTGAGCCCCTGATCCATCTTGCGCACCAGCACGTCGATGCTGCAAGGATCTTCGCCGATCAGCTGCTGGCCGATTTCAGCAATGCCGGCGCGCACTCCATTGGCATAAGAGGGCAGGTAATGCGGTCCCAGCGGACAGGTCTCACCCCAGCCCGCGAGGCCGCTGTCGGCCTGGATGCACACCACGGTGCTGTCGAACACATCCACCGACTTTCCGCCTGACCAGGCGTAGCGGCCCTCGTGCAGCGGTAAGTCCACCTGGTAGACGGTCAGGTTCTTGATTTTCATAGCGGCATCTTATTTGGTTTCCGGGCTGCACTTGCTGCGTGCAGACCACTATACTGAAGCTTGTTGCTGACCGGAATAGACGGGCATAGACCAGGGCCATGACACCAGTTACCGAAAGTAATGTCCACTCCATTGGCGGGCGCGCGCCGGAGCGAAATCCCGGCCTGCCGTTCGAGCCAGAAGTATTGGGCAGCATGCGCATCAACCGCAGCGCGGTGGAGCGCAGGGCCGCCGGCTATGGTAAACGGCGCTCCATAAAGAAGGACTACCAGGCTGCCTGGCTGCTCAGAGCCATCAGTTGCATGGACCTGACCACGCTGGCCGGTGACGATACCCCGGGCAAAGTCCGCAGATTGTGCCAGAAGGCCATGCGGCCGGTGCGGCAGGACATTCTCGCCGGCCTGGGCGTGGCGGATATGGGCATCACCGTGGGTGCCGTATGCGTGTACCACAACCTGATAGCGACCGCCGTCGAGGAGTTGCACGGCAGCGGCATTCCGGTGGCTGCGGTATCCACCGGATTTCCCGCTGGCCAGATACCGCTGGCCCTGAAGCTGACGCAGATACGGGAGTCGGTTAAAGCCGGTGCAAAAGAAATTGATATCGTCATCAGTCGCGCCAAGGTGCTCACCGGGGACTGGATCGGGCTGTACCGGGAAGTGCAGGCCTACCGCGAAGCCTGCGGCGAGGCGCACATAAAAACCATCCTCGCGACCGGTGAACTGGGCGCGCTCAGCAATGTGGCCAAAGCCAGTTGGGTGTGCATGATGGCCGGGGCTGATTTCATCAAGACCAGTACCGGCAAGGAGCCGGTCAATGCCACGCTGCCGTTCAGCCTGGTCATGGTGCGGGCGATCCGGGCTTACCATGAACTCACGGGCTATCGCGTGGGCTACAAACCGGCGGGCGGCATCAACCAGGCAAAAGACGCGCTGGAGTACCTGATTCTTATAAAGGAAGAATTGGGTAATCAATGGCTTACGCCACATTTATTTCGTTTTGGTGCAAGCAGTTTATTGGGTGATATCGAACGCCAACTGGAGCACCACGTCACGGGCAGTTATTCGGCCCAGTTCAGGCATCCGGCGAGTTAGCGGGAAGGGAAGCAAGCATGTCCGTACGGGAAATCTTCACCAGCATGGAGTACGGTCCGGCGCCGGAAAGCGCAGCGGAGGCCCAGTCGTGGCTGCAGCGGCATGATTCCACCTTGCGCCACCTGATTGCCGGTGAATGGACGCAGCCTGATTCCGGTGAGTATTTTGACACACGCAATCCAGCCACCGGGGAAGTCCTGGCGCGGGTTGCCGATGGCAATGCCGTGGATATAGACCGTGCAGTCAATGCTGCAGCAAATGCACTGGATGGCTGGGTGGCCCTGGGTGGCCATGGCCGCGCGCGTTACCTGTACGCCCTGGCCCGGCATATCCAGAAAAACAGCCGTTTGTTCGCCGTGCTGGAAAGCCTGGATAATGGCAAGCCCATTCGCGAATCACGTGATATTGATATCCCGCTGGTGGCGCGGCATTTTTATTACCACGCGGGCTGGGCCCAGTTGATGGCCAGCGAACTTCCCGGCTACCGCCAGATCGGCGTGGTAGGGCAAATCATTCCGTGGAATTTTCCGCTGCTGATGCTGGCGTGGAAGGTCGCACCTGCACTGGCCATGGGCAATACTGTGGTGCTCAAACCAGCGGAATTTACCTCCTCCACTGCTGTGCTGTTTGCTGAAATGTGCCGTGAAATTGGTTTACCTGCCGGCGTCTTCAACCTGGTACTCGGGGATCACAAGGCAGGGCAGGCGCTGACGGCGCATCCGAAGGTAGGCAAGCTGGCCTTCACCGGATCCACCGAGGTGGGGCGCATTCTGCGCAAGGCCACTGCCGGCAGCGGCAAGAAACTCACCCTGGAGCTGGGTGGAAAATCTCCTTTCCTGGTGTTTGAAGACAGCGATCTCGACAGCGTGGTGGAAGGACTGGTGGATGCCATCTGGTTCAACCAGGGCCAGGTGTGTTGTGCCGGTTCGCGCTTGCTGGTGCAGGAATCCATTGCCGATGTGCTGCATGAAAAAATCCGCAAGCGCATGGCCAAACTGGTGGTGGGCGATCCGCTGGACAAGAGCGTCGATATCGGCGCCCTGATCGATCCCGGCCAACTGGAACGCGTCACGCAAATGGTGGAACTGGGCGTGGCAGAGGGTGCGCGCAAATGGCAACCGCAGTGCACGCTGCCGGCCAAAGGCTGCTATTACCCGCCAACCCTGCTCACCGAGGTACAGCCATCGGCCACCCTGGCGCAGGAAGAAATTTTTGGTCCGGTGCTGGTGTCTATGTCGTTTCGCACCCCGGCAGAAGCGGTGCAACTGGCCAACAACAGCCGTTACGGGCTGGCGGCCAGCGTGTGGACCGAGAACATCAACCTGGCGCTGGACATCGCGCCGCAGATCAAGGCCGGGTCAGTGTGGGTGAACTGCACCAATGTGTTTGATGCTGCCGCAGGGTTTGGCGGTTATCGTGAATCCGGTTTTGGCCGCGAGGGTGGCCGTGAAGGATTATACGAATACATCAAGCCCCTGTGGGAAGATCAACTCAGTGCCGAGCCGGTACAAGCGCTGCCGCAGGTCGTACCGGTGGGTGTTGGCCATAACGAGGCAGTGCCGCAGATCGATCGCACGCCCAAGTTGTATATCGGGGGCAAGCAGGTGCGCCCGGACGGCGGCTACAGTACAGCGGCCATGGATGCAGCGGGCCGCGTGATTGCCGAAATACCCGTGGGTAATCGCAAGGACATTCGCAACGCAGTCGAAGCGGCCCGCAGTGCTGTGGGTAGCGCCACGGGTTGGAGCGGGACCACGGCGCACAATCGTGCGCAGGTCTTGTACTACATCGCGGAAAACCTCAGCGTGCGCGGCGAGGAATTCGTGCGGCGCATCATGCAATTGAGTGGCAAGGGCCAGGCAGGTGCCCGGTCTGAACTCGACCTGTGTATAGAGCGGATCTATACCTACGCGGCGCTGTCGGACAAATACGACAGCAGGGTTCACGCCACCCCGTATCGCAATATCACCCTGGCGATGAAAGAAGCGCTGGGCGTGATCGGGATAGTTGCGCCGGAGGAAGCAGGCCTGCTGGGTTTCATTTCGACGGTGATGCCTGCCATTGCCATGGGCAATGCCGTGGTGGTGGTGCCTTCGCAGCATTACGCGCTGCTTGCCACCGATTTTTACCAGGTGCTGGACACATCCGACCTGCCTGGCGGAGTGGTCAACATCGTTACCGGCAACCAGGACGTGTTGGCCGAGGTGCTGGCCCGGCACTATGACATCGAGGGCCTGTGGTATTGGGGCACGCACGAGGGCAGCAGGATGGTGGAAGAACATGCGGCAGCCAGCATGAAACGCACGTGGGTGAGCCATGGCAAGTTCCACGACTGGGAAAACCCGGGGCAGGGCCAGGGCGAGGTATTTTTGCGCAGAGCCACGGAGATCAAGAATATCTGGATACCGTACGGCGAGTGAGGCCAACAAATGGATCTGCCTATGGCAGAATCCCGCCCGATCCAGTATGCTAAGCCAGTAGTGAAGAAAGTTCAGTAAGTTACTGTTTCGGTGAAGTAATATTTTGGCAATATTTCGGAGATTCGCGAGTTCAGGGATGCGTAACCCGACGAAAAGATTTCTGACCCTGCTGCTGGCCCTGGCTGTTGCCTGCCTGCCGTTGCAGGCCTTTGCCTGTAAAATGGACCAAGGTCAGCAGATGGACCACTCCAGCATGCGCACGAGTCACATGGACATGAGTCAGATGGACCATGGGGACGGGGCTGGTTCCAATTGCTGTGACCCGCAACATGCTGCCGCACCCGGCGACTGTGCCTGGTTCATGCACTGTGGTTCCTGCGTTGCCACCACGACTCT
>SHZL01000199.1 GCA_009692275.1 Lysobacterales bacterium
CAGGATGCACCAGGCCCGTCGCGTGAAACCTGCGGATACACTGACCGGCACGAAACCAGCAAGGATCTTGCGGGGTAATGGTTTCCAGCAAATCAGCCAATGACGAAGCCGGCATGATACGGCGTGTCAGCAACGCGCCTGTATAGCTCAACCCGCTGCGTACGCATTGTGCAGCAAGTGGTTGCGGTACCGGCAGGCCCAAGCGCGCCAGCTTCTGCAGAACGTTCGCTTCCAACAGTGGGCGAGAGTGCTGAAACCCGGTAAACAGATAGCGATCCCGGCTCAACCGCGCCGCCCAACCACCGCGCAGGTAGGTGCGCAGCACCGCTGGGCCGAACGGTGTATTGAGCATCAGGGTGTTGCCACGTCCCGGCGCGCTGCCCACAACAGCATTGAGCTTTCGCCAGTACCCGGGATCAAACAGGTGCGCACCTGGCTGCTGAATGCATTCGGCATCATATACAATGACCCGCGCACCAGCTTGTTCGAGTTTCAGATTCATCTGGGGAGCCTCTGATCCATTATGCGCGGAGCGCGTTTCTGCCGCAAAAGGCGCAGATCGTGCGGAGCGAGCCGCGAGACAGTAGCACCGCTACGGCCAAGGCGCGCCACGTGCGAGATGCGCCTTTTGCGGCGAAACCCGTTGGGACGGGCCTTTGCGGGCGCTCCGCCCCGTTCCGGCTCGTTTATTTGGGCTAACCAAACCGCACTCGCCAGAGCCGGGCCGGAGCATCCCGCAAAGATTCGTCGCGCCCGTGCATAATGGATCAGAGGCTCCCCCACAGTATCCGCTCAAGGAGACCCGTATAATGCGTTTGCTCCAATCCAGCGTCAATCCGGAGGAGGCATGAGAGCCTCTATTCAAAGCCCCAGGACTATTTGCATACTGCGCCTGTCAGCCCTGGGCGATGTAACGCACGTGGTGCCCGTTATTCGCACGCTGCAGAAACAGTGGCCGGAAAGCCGCATCAGTTGGGTCATTGGTTCGCTGGAACATCGTTTGCTTTGCGATCTGCCAGGCATCGAGTTCATTCTTTTCAACAAAAAGGATGGGTGGAAAGCGGTACGCAAGCTGAAACAGGACTTGCAGGACCGGCAATTTGACATATTACTGCATATGCAAGTCTCGGCTCGCGCCAACCTGTTGAGCCGCTTTGTCCATGCGCCGGTTCGGGTGGGCTGGAACCGGGAGCGCTGCCGTGACTTCCATCAGTGGTTCATCAACACGCCGATCGCCAATGTGCCACAGCAACACCAGCTTGAAGGTTTTCTTGAATTTCCCCGCGCGCTGGGACTGGTCACCGGACCCCCGCAGTGGCAGCTACCCATAAGAGCAGACGCACTCAATTGGGTCAGTGAACGAGTTGCCTCCGACCGCCCCACTCTGGTCATCAGCCCCTGTTCCAGCCACGTACTGCGCAACTGGCATCCGGCACATTACGCTGCGGTAGCGGATTTTGCCGCCAGGGGACTGGATATGCAGGTGGTGCTATCGGGCGGGCCTGGCGAACTGGACCGCGACACCGGGGCAGCCATCCAGCGGCTGATGGTTTCTTCCTGCATCAACCTGGTTGGCGCGGATACTTTGGAGCAGTCCAAAGCGCTGCTCAGTCGTGCGGACCTGCTGATTTCGCCTGACTCCGGACCAGTGCACATCGCTTCCGCTCTGGGAACAGATGTGCTGGGACTCTATGCTGCGACCTGGTCGCGTCGCTCCGGGCCCTATAACAGCCTGGACTTGTGTGTTGACCGCTATTCCGAGGCTGCACGCAAATACCGCAACAAAGACTTGCACGAATTACGCTGGGGGACACGCATTGAAGTGCCGGGCGTGATGGATTTAGTGCAACCGCATGATGTCATCGCCAAACTGCAAGAGTGGTGGCACAAGCGCTACAACGGCGCTTGAAATCAGCCCGCAGTATCTCAGGGCATATTTCAGGGCACATCTCAGGCCACGCCCCTCACCTGCGCTCCTTGCCGCTGCCGGATTATGGCGGCGAAACCGCCCTCCAAATCAGCTATCAGGTCTTCCACGTGCTCTATCCCGACAGACAAACGCAAAAGACGAGCGGTGATACCTGCAGCATCCTGGTCCCTTTGCGACATGGCAGCGTGGGTCATGCTGGCCGGGTGCGCCACCAGGCTTTCAACTCCCCCAAGGGACTCGGCCAGGGTAAATAGCTGCAGGGCTTCCAGGAAAACCGGCACTTCTTCTTCGCTGGCTGCAAGTTCGAAACTGATCATGGCGCCAAAACCTTGCTGCTGGCGCGCCGCAGTTTCGTGGCCGGGGTGCTGAGTCAGGCCAGGAAAATAGACCTTATCCACCAGTTCACTGGTCTTGAGCAGGGCGGCAATCGCGATGGCATTTTGTTGGTGCTGTTGATAGCGGACAGACAGCGTTCGCAAACCACGCAATGCCTGGAAACTGTCAAAAGGGGATCCGGTCAGGCCCAGGCAATTTGCCCACCAGGACAGCTCCTCCAGCAGCGCCGGATCTTTAGCGATCACTGCGCCTCCGACCACATCTGAATGTCCATTGATGTACTTCGTGGTGGAATGCACCACGATATCCGCACCCAGGCCTATTGGCTGCTGACCGGCCGGGGACATGAAGGTATTGTCCACCACGACCAGTGCGCCCGCCTCGTTTGCAGTCTGTGCAATGGCCTGTACATCCGTAATTCGCAGCAAGGGGTTACTGGGGGTCTCGATCCAGACCATGCGGGGTTTCAATGCACGAATTTTTTCTGCCGAAAGTTGTGTTTCCCACAGTGGTAACCACTGCAGATCAAACGACTTCTTTCTGACCGCTGCCGAAAACAGGCGATGGCAACCACCGTAACAATCATGTGCCGCTATGAGCAGGTCGCCAGGCTGCAGCAGTTGAGTTACCAGGTGCACAGCAGACATGCCTGAAGAAGTGATCACCGCGCCCGACCCATTTTCAACAGCAGCCAGGGCCCCCGCGAACTGGTCGCGCGTCGGGTTGCCCGAACGCGTGTAGTCGTAACGGCCCTTCTGGCCAAACTTCTTGAAAGCAAAGGTAGAACTGAGGTGCAAGGGTGGAATCACGGCACCATGACTATCATCCGTGTTGACTCCATAACGGGCTACGAGGGTTTCTTGCCTGTGCTTTTTTTCAGGCTTGTGGTCAGACTGAGGTTGAGTTTTGGGCTTGGGTTTGAGTTTACTCATTTCCTGCTTCTCCAGCATTTCCGGTTGTTCAACACCTCATCCGGAAATCCCGCAAAGCAGGTTGAGTATGACCGAGCCCATCAGACAGCTGCCCGGTCACTCATTTCCCGAAAACCGATAAATGAGCAAGCTCACGGCTTTCGCTGGAATTGGCACCTTTTCGAAGTGGTTAGCTCCGAAGGTTGCCCCGGCATCTAAGGGCCAGTCCCTCTGCCGGTCTGAATGAGTAAGGCCCAATTCTAATTCAGGCCAGCGGGCGGGCGCAAGCCCATAGTAAGTCGCCTAATAAGTCGCCTAATAAGTCGCCTAATAAGTCGTATAAGATTTTTCCTCTAGTATCCGGGCACCGAGATGCAGGTTCAGCTCTTTCTTGATCTGCGCACGGCGATCATTGGTCGCATAAACACTGCGTGCCAGTTCAATGAATTGCTCGCCGAACTCTTTGGCACGCTCCTTAGCGCGAATGTCGTCCTCAATGACCCAGAGCTTTTCATTGATCGCCTTCAATTGCGAACGCAGCAAGCGAACGGTGTCGTTTTCTGTGACCGAGTCTGCCCAACATTTGCTCAATTGCTCGAGTTCAGCGCGGACATTGGCTACTTTCTCCGGATCCTTCATTCGTTCCGATTTGATTTCAAGTATGGTGATTTTGTCCAGCACTTCCCCTGGCGAGACGGGAACAAGAAAATCTTTCATTCTGTCTCCTGGGCTATTGCGCCCTGTTCAAACCTTGAAGTTATACTTCCTGTTCGGGTCCCGTTCTATATCTGGCGGGTAATTCTTGCGCTTCTCCGCGTAGTATTTCTCGCGCAAATCCCCCGCTGCCGCCCTGTTGTAGCTAATGTAAAGCACCCTGCGCGCCTGCCCGGTGCGGTTGGGCGAAGAGCGATGCGGGGCATAGGAATCGAAAAACACGGCGTCACCCGGTGCGCAGTGCACCGGTTGATAAGGCAAGTACCCGGTATCGGCATCTGTTAGCGGCGCCCACATCTGCCCCAGAACGCCCTTGTTATGCAGTCCGGCTATCAGCTCAAGGCTGCCGTTTTGCTCGTTGGTCTCATCAATCGCAACCATGGCAGTAATGTGAAAATCCGCGAACTCGTTCCAGCCTGCCTGCACATCCTGGTGCTCCTTAAAACCGTCCCCACCGGGCAGTTTGAAATTGATCTTGTCCTTGAACAGCACGGCCGGTGCATCCAGTAATTGGCACACTGCGTGGTGCATGCGCCGGGTTGTGATCAACTGGCGGAAACCCTCGTGAAACGGCACGAAATTCTCGATTCGGCACAGAATCCTGGAGCCATCAAGCTGGCTGGATTCAAAATACATCATGGTCTTGCCCCGCTCCTCCGCGCGTTGGGCAAGCTCGTCCGCCCACTCGCTGATTTGGGCTCTTTCGGCCGGTGAATACATACCCCGAACCAGCAGATAGCCGTCCCGTTGAAATTGCTCCAGTTGCGCGGCATTGAGAATGCTTGCTGTGTTCATTTCAGGCCACATCCCCGACTTTACCGCGCATGCTGAGCCGGCGTGTCCATACGCTTTTACACAGCGCGGCCAGATTGTTGGTAGTCCAGTACAGGACCATGCCTGCAGGAAAGGTATAAAACACGATAAAAAAGGCCAGCGCCAAAAGCAACATATTACGCATTTGCTGCCTGTATAAATCGGGATTGGAGGCCAGTGGCCGGTGCTCCGCGGCCGCCCAGATGGAAAGCCCGGTCATGAGAAAAGGCAGGAGGTTAAATGTGCTGCCAAAAAATGGCAAGCTGAACGGCAATTGAAACACCGCATCGGGTTGGGACAGGTCCTTGATCCACAAGAAGCCGGTGCCCAGCAGATCAATGTTTTCTGCCAGCATATCGAAGGCGCCGATGAAGACCGGAATCACCACCGCCACACCCAGCAGGCTTTTCAGGCCATATAAAGGGTGGACTTTCTGCTCCTCGTACAAGGCCAGGATCCGCTTTACTTGCTCCTCGCCACGATAGTCCTTCCTGATACGGGATAATTCCGGCGCCAGCCTTGCCTCCTTTGCGTGCACGCGTTGCTGGATGCGATCTGCTGTCCGGCTCAGCGGTAACATCAGCAAATGAACCGTGACCGATAGAAACATGATGG
>SHZL01000200.1 GCA_009692275.1 Lysobacterales bacterium
GAAAACAGGGTGAGTATGACCAGCAGCAATGCAAAATCTGGAATCATGACGCTAATTACCTCTTGGTATCCTGTTGCAGTATCGCAAGGAATGCTTCCTGCGGAATCTCCACCCTGCCCACCTGCTTCATTCTTCGCTTACCGGCTTTCTGTTTTTCCAGTAGCTTCCGTTTGCGCGTTATGTCACCACCATAGCACTTGGCAGTGACGTTTTTTCGCAGGGCCTTTACATTGGTGCGGGCGATGACCTGCGCTCCAATGGCTGACTGGATGGCAATGTCGAACATCTGGCGCGGGATCAGTTCCTTCATTTTTGTTGCCAGTTCCCTGCCGCGTCGCTGGGCCTGGTCACCATGCATGATCAACGACAAAGCATCGACCCGGTCGCCATTGATCATTACGTCCACGCGCACAAATGGACCTGCCTCGAAACGGACGAAGTGGTAATCAAAGGAAGCATAACCGCGGCTTACGGATTTGAGCTTGTCAAAAAAGTCGAGTACGACTTCGGAAAGCGGCAACTCGTAGCGAATGGAGACCTGGCTGCCGAGGTACTGGATGGAGATCTGGCGACCACGCTTTTCTTCACATAATCCAATGACGGCACCTACGTAGTCCTGGGGCACCAGGATGCTGGCTTCAATGATCGGCTCGCGTACTTCCGCGATCTTGTTAACTGGCGGCAGGCTGGCCGGGTTCTCCAGCGTAATCACGGAACCGTCCATCATCTGTATTTCGTAGATTACGGTTGGGGCAGTGGATATAAGCTCAACGCCATATTCGCGCTCCAGCCGCTCCTGCACGATTTCCATGTGCAACAGGCCAAGGAACCCACAGCGGAACCCAAAACCCAGCGCTTCTGACGACTCCGGCTCAAACTGCAGGGCGGCATCATTGAGCTGCAAGCGGTCCAGCGCTTCCCGCAGCGCCGGAAAGTCATCTGCATCAGTTGGAAAGAAACCGGCAAATACCCTCGGTTTAAGTTTCTTGAATCCGGGCAGTGCTGTCTCGGCACCGCCTTTTGCCAGGGTGATGGTATCGCCAACCGGTGCCCCATGTACGTCCTTGATGCCCGCAACCAGGAACCCCACCTCCCCAACACCGATGCGCCCCCGTTGTTCCCGCTTGGGCGTGAACACGCCTACCTGCTCGACCTGGTGCTGATTGCCGGAAGCCATCAACTTGATCTTTTCGTTCTTGCCGATAGAACCGTCAACGACACGAATCAGCGATACAACACCGAGGTAATTATCAAACCAGGAGTCAATAATCAGGGCTTTGAACGGCGCATCTGCATCGCCTGCGGGCGCTGGTATCGCAAGCACCAGAGTTTCGAGAATGTCTGCGACCCCCTCCCCTGTTTTCGCACTGACCATGCGGCAATCAGAGGCCTCTATACCGATGACGTCCTCGATTTCCTTCTTCACCCGCTCCGGCTCGGCCGAGGGCAAATCAATCTTGTTGAGAACCGGTATGACCGTGAGGCCCAATTCGACCGCAGTGTAACAATTGGCCACACTCTGGGCTTCAACACCCTGCGCTGCATCTACCACCAGCAATGCCCCCTCGCAAGCCGCCAGGGATCTGGACACTTCGTAGCAGAAGTCTACATGCCCCGGCGTGTCGATGAAGTTCAGCTGGTAGGTCGTGCCATTGCGTGCCGTGTAATTGAGGGTTACGCACTGGGCCTTGATGGTAATGCCGCGTTCGCGCTCCAGATCCATGGAGTCCAGAACTTGATTGGACATTTCGCGCTCCGTCAGGCCACCACAAAGCTGAATAAATCGGTCCGCCAAGGTCGATTTGCCATGGTCAACGTGCGCAATAATTGAAAAATTTCGAATATTTGACTGCTTCATGGCTGTAAGCGGCTGACAGGAAAAGGCCATCCGCTCCTCAGGGAACGGATGGCCTGTATACCGGGTGGCAGATTATAGCTTACTCTTTGGCTGATGGGGTGTACGCAATAAAATTGCTCACTCCTTCACGGAAAACGCGCAGGGCAATTGCCTTTCCAGCCGTGATTCCCTTGACAATCTTCTCAAACCCGTCGACATCTTTGACCGGCTGGTTATTGATCATGAGGATGACATCACCCGGGCGCAGGCCCACGCGGTAAGCGGCATCACTTTCAACCTTTGCAATGAGAACCCCGCCTGCAGGATTACCCAGTTCGCGCCGCTGGTCTGCATTGAGATCTTCAACAGCCAGGCCGATCGCATTGCTCTCCTGGGCAGGTCCCTCACCGGCCAGCTGCTGCTCGCCTGAACCGGGCTGCAACGCATCCAGGGTGACGTCAAAGGTCATTTCCTTGCCCTCACGACTGACCAGCACATCTACCTTGGTACCGGGTGGATTGGCACCGACAATCGGCGGCAAATCCCCAGATGTCTCAATGGGTGTGCCATTAAACGCCAGAATGACATCACCCGGCTTGATGCCGGCTTTGCTGGCAGAACCACTTGGGTTGACATCATTGACCAGGGCGCCGGCGGGCCGGTTCAATTTCATTGCTTCCGCCATCTCGCGCGTCACGGGCCCGACTACAACACCCAACAACCCGCGCGATACTTTGCCATATTTCCTCAATTGCTCTACGGCATCCATGGCAGTCTCGACCGGAATCGAGAATGACAGCCCGATGTAACCTCCGCTGGAACTCAGAATCCAGGAGTTGATGCCTACGACTTCGCCGTCCAGGTTAAGTAATGGACCGCCCGAATTTCCGCGGTTAATGGCGACGTCGGTCTGGATGAATGGAACATACTGTTGCGCGCCGTTGCTGCGACCCTTCGCGCTGACAATGCCGGCAGTAATGGTCTGTTCAAAATTGAACGGCGACCCGATTGCGGCTACCCATTCGCCCGCTTTCAGGTTAGCTGAACTTCCGATCTTCAGGGTGGCAAGATTTTCTGCTTCCACCTTTAGCAACGCTATGTCGCTGGCGGGATCAGAACCAACCAGTGTCGCCTCGAACTCCCTGCGGTCGGCCAGGCGGACAATGATCTGGTCCGCTCCGTCAATCACGTGATGGTTGGTGATGATGTAACCGTTGCTTTCAATTATGAAACCGGAGCCAGCCCCATTTCTGTCCGGCTGGTCGTAACCAGGATTGCCGGGGATGTCAAAAAAGCGCCTGAACATTTCAGGAATTTGCTCTTGCGGAATTTGCTGGTCCTGCCCGTTACCCGGATTGGCTGACGCACGTTGACCGTATTGCGTCACCTGGATGTTGACGACTGCGGGGCCTGCCGTTTCCACCAGTCCGGTAAAATCAGGCAACCCTGAAACTGCAGAAAAAGCTGTGCTTGCGTTCATCATAATCAGGAGCACGCCGGCTCTAATCAAAAATTTGCTTACCACGTTTTCACCTCGCAACACGTGTTGATATCACTATTTTGAATATTCAGAGACTAAGTTTTCTGTGCAGAACATTCCGGGTCGCCTTGCACCCGGGTCAGCACTTGCAACTGCCCTCTACTGACCAACTCGTTTGGCTCCACAGCAGAACTCCGGCTCCAGGCAACACCCAGTCCGGCGGCCACGAACCCGAGCAACAAGGAAAACCCGTCTATGATTCCCGCCTGGTTGGTCATCCGCGTCGCGAAGTAGTTCCCGAACACCGCGCCGGCAAGCCCCATCAGCAAGGGCTTTAAGTACAAGCGCAGCACCAGGCTCAGAAACATTCTTTCCGGGATGCCCACGATCACGACGTCACCCGGCATTGCTCGTGTCGGATTTTCCAATTGCACCAGCACGGCATCGCGCGCCAACAATCGCCCAAGAATTCCGGCACCGCACCCTTTTCCAGCCGCGCAAGCCGGGCAACCTGCCACTGGGCCCAAGCGTATGGTCGCCAATCCATCCACCTGCTCAAGGATCTTTCCCTGCTGTTCAAGCATTATATTTCAGTGCCGGACTGGCTGGACAGATTCACCAATCATCTTGATGGTGGCGACTGGCACGTCACCCAGGACCGTGACAACTTCCCCATTGACGGCTCGAGTGAGCGCATTGGTGGTACCCATCATGCTCATGCCCTGAACCAACTCGGAGCCCTTATCCTGGGGTTCGACATAGACCGACACCGCCACGATGCCATCACTGTAAACCAGGTGTTCATAAACAGCCTCTTGCCCGGCATCGTTTTGCCGGCGCGAGGTTAAACGGAAGCCGGGCGGTAACCGCCCCGCTTGCCAATCAGGCCGGGTCTTGGAAGCGCTTTCCGCAGAAACCGCTACGGGCTTGCGCTGGGCTGTATCCTTTCCTTCACCTGACGCATGCAATTCACTTGGATCCACTTCCGAACCCATTTTCAATTCGGTAAACATCAGTTTCGCCAGGGACTGACCCTTGGTGCCAATCAGCTCCCACTGCAACAGCAAACCAGACTGGGCTTCCAGCCATAAACGATAGCCATAGCGATACTGGTCACGCGGCTGGATTTCGATACGGCGTGCAGAATGATTCGCAATGCGCTGTTCATCTTGCAGCGTGAACTGATAGGAAACTGCAGCTTCGGCTATACCTCCCATGGGCAGTTCTGGAAAGAAGGAGCGACCGACCGTGGAGTCCGCCATCACGGTGCGGTCTTCGCCTGCAATCCAGCGCACACCTTCTGCATCACTAACTACTTCCCGTGGCGTGCCCGAAACAGACATAAGGCGCTCATGCGACCCCTTCTCATCTACCACGTGGGTAATGCGAACGGTTTCTACGTTATCGCCCTGGACGTATACGAAGGTACCCTGGTAGTGCATCTGGCTCATCGCAGCGCTCATGCGATCCAGCCATTCGTAAACATCGTCGTCGCACCTTGCCGTCACTGGTATCGCACTAAGCCAAGAACCAAACACCAATAACAATAAGCGGGCTTTCATCGCTGGGTCGAATCGCCTTCTTTTTGGCTTTGCATGCCCGGTCCGGTTGTAAGCGCAACCTTGGCTTGGGTTGGGGATACAAGGACCGGCACGAAGGAAACAAATCCCCTGCCACCGGACTCACCGCTAGCCTGGTAATGGCGCAGCAGGTAGGTATTCATTTTCTGATTTCCCGGATGTGTTGTTCCAGACAGGTTTACCGGTTGGGACTGCGGTGCAGCAGCGAGGATATTCGGCGATTTGAACGATTCAGTTGGTGTCGCCTGTGCCAACCCGGCATCGACAGGTTTTAAATCCGGTCTGGTACCTTGTGACACAGTAAGCACCGCGAACAGTGCAACAGAGGCTGCCAGTGCGACTCCAGCAAACGGTTTGAGCCACGCGCGGCTGCGAACGGGTCCGGCAATTAGCT